>JBPOHH010000770.1:0-1613 GCA_052035765.1 Bacteroidota bacterium | reverse complement strand
TATCGATGGTAAGTGCATTGAAGAGAATATCCATACCTCCTTGCTGCTGAACAGCATACGTCAATCCTTTATCCGCCAAATCTCTCAAAAACCGAAACACGCTCACGATATTCGACTTCCCTGCTGCATTCTTCCCTACGAATACGGCGAGTTCGGGTATTTCAATCGTAGCGCTTCCGATACTCTTGAAAAACTGAACGTGGATGTTATTGAGGATGAGATTGTTCATAAAGGATTTGTTTCAAAACTAGATATATTTCTACCGGCAAGCCACTTCTCAAACGATGCCTGGCTTTCGCCGCTTTTTCGACCGGCAAGGATACCATTGATACTACTATGCTCGTCAATTTTTTCCCATGCAATACCATAGCCGTGCCCGATAATTTGCCAATCATTTAAATCTTCTACAGTAGCATTTTGCAAACGGGGATACCTGTTTAATGGAACGCTAATTGTACTACCGTCGGTTAGATTGACATTGATGTTGGTATGCTCGAAGTGCATAGAGCTGACTTCACCTTCAGCTATGTTTGGTAAATCGTTCAAACAATTGTTAAATTAAAATTACCCATCTCACATATTCCTCCGATACTGCCCACCCACCGAATACAAAGCCCCCGACATCTGTCCAAGCGAACATACCTTCGCTGCTTCCATGAGCGCGGCGAAGATATTAGCGTTTTGGACTGCTGTTGTTTTCAGGGATTGCAGCGCGCCGGCGAGGGAATCTGCGTTGCGGCTTTGGAACGCGCGGAGATTGGTGATCTGCTGTTGCTTTTCTTCATCGGTCGAGCGGATGACTTCTTTGGGGAGAATGGTCGGCGAGCCGGTCGAACTCAGGAAGGTATTGACACCGATAATTGGATATTCGCCCGTGTGCTTCAGTGTTTCGTAATAGAGTGATTCTTCCTGAATTTTATTCCGCTGATACATCGTTTCCATCGCGCCGAGTACGCCACCGCGTTCTGCTATTCTGGTGAATTCTGTAAGTACTGCTTCCTCAACCAAATCGGTCAATTCCTCGATGATAAACGAACCTTGCAGCGGATTCTCATTTTTCGCTAAACCGAGTTCGCGGTTGATAATGAGTTGAATCGCCACCGCGCGGCGCACCGACTCTTCCGTCGGCGTCGTAATCGCTTCGTCATAAGCGTTGGTATGCAATGAGTTACAATTGTCATAAATTGCATACAGCGCTTGCAGTGTTGTGCGGATATCATTAAAATCGATCTCCTGCGCATGGAGCGACCTGCCCGAAGTTTGAATATGATATTTCAGCATTTGCGAACGTTCATTTCCGCCGTAGCGGTGTTTCATCGCGCGCGCCCAAATCCTCCGCGCCACCCGTCCGATGACCGAATATTCCGGATCAATTCCATTCGAGAAAAAGAACGATAAATTCGGAGCAAAATCATCAATTTTCATCCCCCGCGAGAGATAATACTCGACATACGTGAATCCATTCGAGAGCGTAAGCGCAAGCTGAGTAATGGGATTCGCGCCCGCCTCAGCAATATGATACCCCGAAATTGACACCGAATAGAAATTCCGTACACTCTTGTCGATGAAATACTGCTGCATGTCGCCCATCATACGCAACGCGAATTCTGTCG
>JBPOHH010000539.1:0-1614 GCA_052035765.1 Bacteroidota bacterium | reverse complement strand
ATGTCTATCGACTCGCGCAAGTGAGTGTGAATATTATCGATCAATGTGTGGCGCAGGGCGTTCCTTTTGCCCGTGAATACGGCGGATACTTGGCGAATCGTTCGTTCGGTGGCGCGCAGGTGTCGCGGACATTTTATGCTAAAGGTCAGACCGGACAGCAATTGCTGCTTGGCGCGTATTCTGCTCTCTCCCGTCAAATCGGTGCCGGCACGGTGAACATGCACAACCGCAAGGAAATGCTTGAGTTGGTGATTGTTGATGGTCAAGCGCGCGGTATCGTAACCCGTGATTTAGTGACCGGTAAGATTGAGTCTTTTGCTGCTGATGCAGTGATCCTCGCAACCGGCGGCTATTCCAATGTTTTTTATCTTTCGACGAATGCCAAAGCGTGTAATGTAACGTCGATTTACCGCGCGCACAAAAAAGGCGCCGGACTTGCGAATCCTTGTTATACACAGATTCACCCGACGTGTATTCCGGTGAGCGGTGATCATCAATCGAAATTAACTTTGATGTCCGAGTCGCTGAGAAATGACGGACGTATCTGGGTGCCGAAAAGCAAAGGCGATAAACGTGCAGCGCAGGATATTCCGGAAAGCGAACGTGATTATTACCTCGAACGGAAATATCCGAGTTTTGGTAATCTCTCCCCTCGTGATATCGCAAGCCGCGCAGCTAAAGAAGCGTGTGATGATGATCGTGGTGTAGGACCGGGAGCGCGCGGTGTGTATCTCGACTTCGCAGACTCGATTAAACGTCTCAGCGAAGAAACCATCGCCGAACGCTACGGCAATCTCTTTGAAATGTACGAGCGAATTACCGGTGAAAATCCCTACAAAACGCCGATGAGAATATACCCTGCACCCCACTATACGATGGGTGGCTTGTGGGTTGATTATAACCTTATGAGTACGATTCCCGGCCTTCATGTGGTGGGTGAAGCGAATTTCTCCGATCACGGTGCGAATCGCCTTGGTGCGAGCGCGCTGATGCAAGGTCTTGCTGATGGATATTTCGTGATTCCGTACACACTCGGACATTATTTAGCAAGTAATAAAATTGACAAAGTGACCACCGATCATCCTGAATTTAAACGGGTTGAAGCAGATGTTACCAACCAAACCAAACGCTTCCTCTCGATTAATGGTAAGCGCTCGACGAATTCCTTCCACCGCGAACTCGGCCTACTTATGTGGGATAAATGCGGTATGGCTCGGACCGAACAAAGCTTGAAAGAAGCGTTGCAACGTATCCCCGAACTTCGTGAAGAATTCTGGAAAAATGTGCGCGTGACCGGTAGTGGTGAGGAACTCAATCAATCGCTTGAGCATGCAGGGAGAGTGGCTGATTTTCTTGAATTTGCTGAACTTATGTGTTATGACGCGTTAGAACGCGAAGAGTCGTGCGGTGGTCATTTCCGTTCAGAATATCAGACCGAAGACGGCGAAGCGCTCCGCAATGACGATAAATTCTGTCATGCTGCGGTGTGGGAATACAATGGCTACGGCAAGAAGCCCATCCGCCATAAAGAAGAATTGACCTTTGACAATGTTCATTTAGCTACAAGGAGTTATAAATAATGAAACTGAATCTTAAAATTTGGCGCCAGCAAAA
>JBPOHH010000904.1:0-6755 GCA_052035765.1 Bacteroidota bacterium | reverse complement strand
CGCTGACCGGTGCTTCTTGAAGATTACCGAGGACGGATTCGATGGTTGTGCCACCGTCACCGAGGAGATGTTTTGCAATTGCTCCATGTGTGGAAGCACAGTATTTACAATGGTTTCTGCGGGAAACATACGTTGCGATGAGTTCACGCTCGCCCTTTGTCAGGGTAGATGGTGCCTGCAACAGTTGCTCAGCGAGCATGTTCAGCGGAAGCGCGGTTTCCGGGCGGAATGCCATCAGTCCGCGTATTCCGGGCATGTTTTCGGGAACGGGAATATGTGCCATGAGTACAAATAATTGAGAAGAAACACTATTAATTTTCAGGAGGATAGACCGTATAGCCACCTTCCGGGCGAACATACCCGCGCTCGACCAAGCGCTTGGCAAGTGTCGTGTAGAATGACGAGTCTGTCGGCGTAAAGCTAGCTAATCCATCGACATAGCGATTATACATACAAAATAGGGCTGCAATGAGGACAGTATCATGAATTTCAATATCCGTAGCGCCATGTAGCCGAGCGAGTGCGATATCTTCTTCCGTTACATTTTTCCCGCCTCGTTGTACTTTTCCGGCAATGATGAGGAGTATTTTGAGCTTGTCACTAATTGGCGCCTGCGATAGATTCCATTTGACAGACTCGACTATTTCGGTATTTCCCAACAGCAGATTTGCCGTCTCAGCATGAGCTGTTGTACAGAAAATACATTCATTCAAAAATGACACGTACGTCGCAATGAGTTCACGGTCTGCCTCGGTTAATGTCGATGGTCCGCGAAGTAAAATCTGCGTCAGCTCACGTATTGGTTTTGAACTGTCAAGACGAAATTCCAATAAACCGGTAATTCCCGGCAATCCTTCCTGTACTGCAATATGAGCCATAACTCTCCTTAATAATGTTGATATTTTTATGGTGCCGGTGGTACATATCCGACTTCTGCCATGCGCTTCCCCATTTCAGAATATGCAACAGGGTCCGTAGGTGTAAAGCTTGCTAATCCATCGACATAGCGATTAAACATCGAGAATGTCGCCGCAATCAACACAGCGTCGTGGATTTCCATATCCGTAGCACCAAGTGAACGTGCACCTGCTATATCTTCGTCCGTAACGATGCGTCCGCCTCGTTGCACTTTTCCGGCGATGACAATGAGTGCTTTGAGCTTGTCACTGATTGGCGCATTCGTTGGATTTTCTAAGACCTTATCGACAATTTCAGAGTCAGAACCGAGAAGATAACGCGCTGCTGCTGCATGACTCATCGTACAAAAAACACATTCGTTTTTTGATGATACATACGTCGCGATTATTTCACGCTCTGCCTCGGTGAGCGTTGACGGTGTGCGCAGGAGTGTCTGCGCTAACTCGTAGAGCGGCTTGCCGGTTTCAGGACGGAAATGAACGAGTCCACGGATCCCGGGCAGACCTTCTTTGACAGGAATATGTGCCATAACTATACCTTAATAAATGACTTGTAAATATCAGCTTCGAATTGAACAGTAGAATACGATCATAAGTACTTGTACCTCTATCCTCATTGAGGCAATGCAACATTCTTGGTTTCTTTCGCGAAAAATATCACCACAAACCCAATTAAATACGAGTATGAAAAGACGAACACTGCGTTGTTGTACCCACCTAACGATACGACTATCATTCCCACAAAAAATACGGCGATTGCCGTTACAATTCTTCCCACATTAAAACAAAAACCGGTCGCCGTCCCGCGGATAATCGTCGGGAAAAGCTCAGGAATGTAATTTGTCATGATACCCTGACTGAGCCCAAAAAACAACGCCAGAATTCCAATTTCTATAAAAATGAGATTTGATACAGAAGTATTGGTTTTATACAGTAGAATCGATGCCAAAAAACATCCAAGGAAGCTCACAAGCAGTGGTTTTTTACGACCGATAGCATTGCTGAGAAATCCTGCAAAAAACGTTCCGGCAATTCCACCTAACCCAAGCAACATCATTGCCATACCACGTTCTTTTTGCCCATTGACTTCCCCGCTGAGCAAGCTCTGTATCCATGTCGGCAGCCAGGAAAACGTTGACCATAAGCCGACAAGCATTGTGCCGAACATCATCGAAGCTACAATGAAATTGCGACGATTATTTGAATTGACCAGCGTCGCAATTTGTGACTTACGTTCACCGGCTCCGGAGCGGGCACTCTGCCATAATGCAGTATCTTTCATAGCAAATGCGACGACAGCTATCATGACAATCGGGAGCGATCCTACCCAAAAAGCAGTACGCCAATCAGCGATAAAATAATTCACGGCACCGGCAGAAACTATCCCCACAGCGTAGGAATTTGCAAGTATCCCAAGCGCGGTTGCTCGAGATTTGTCTTTCCAGATTTCAGCTATAAATGTCGTTGTTACTACGAGTGTGGCACCAATACCGGCACCGGTCAAAAAACGACAGAATACGAGTATTTCCCACGAACCCGCAAGCGCAGCCAGTGCAGTAGGACATGTATAGAGAAAAATTGCCAGCATGAGCGCCCGAACACGGCCAATTTTGTCGGCTACGATACCGAGCCCGATACCGCCTATCGTCCATCCTATGAGGAATAAAGAGCTTACATACGAGCCGACCGAACTCACCATCTCCGCGTCATTCACGCCTGTCAGATCTTTAACCGCGACCGATAAATACAGTGTCATAAGCGTGGAAGCGACACCCGCAAACATACTGACTACCCAGCAAAGGATGTACATTTTCCATCGATATGAGGTGTTGATAGACTCCACATGAGCTGTCATTTCACGCCTCCGGACGGCTTGGCGAGCTTGCGACGAATCCGACTGAGTGTTTCGGGTGTGATTCCGAGATAGGATGCGATATGATATTGAGGAGCGCGCTGAAGTATTTCAGGAGACTGGAGAAAGAGCTTTTGATAGCGGTCTTCAGGTGAGTCTAATAAAAAGGATGCTTCGCGTTCTTCTTTCTGTTTGTAGCGCGCTTCTGCCGTCAAACGTCCGATTTCCTGCCAGCAAGAGTGCCGACAAAACAACTCTTGGTTGTCACGATAGGTCAGGGTTAATAATCGAGTCGGCTCTAATGCCTGAATACTGTACAAAGACGGCGTCCGCGAAATGATACTCGTATAAGCACTGACATGAGAATGTTCGGAAAAGAAGTCACGCACTACGTCCTTGCCTTCCTTCACATAATACGACCTCATAAATCCATGCGTAATAAAGGCATACTCATGGGCTATCTGCCCTTCGGTCACCCAATGACTGTTTTTGGGAATGTGTTTTTCAATTAATCGCGCGGCGAACCAATCCCATTCTTCATTTGGAATAGATGTCAGAGAAGCATAATACTCTTTAATAATGTCTAAAGTGTCCATCAATTCGCAGTCCAAAGTAAAGCAAGATTTGCACGGTCACTTGTCACGGCAAATCGAAAACAACAGTTCACAGCGTGGATAAATGTTGGTAAGTACTGCAAAGATAGTGAAGTACTGTCCATTGCACCTTGATATAAGTCAATAAATTCTTGTCAGTAGCATGCGAAATGCTTCGATTTTTACTTTTCAATGATATGCAGAACGCCTTATTCCTCAGACTCAATAAAACACCCAACAGCTTCCGTTCGCTTGACTTGTATCTGTTCTTGTCGTAGTATCGACCGCAGTGCATCGTTGAGTTCGTGAGTAGTCGCCGCATACCGTTTGCGTCCTATCTGCGGAAAGAGATTATCAATTCTCCCCTGATAGAGCACTTCTCCTCTTGCGGAGAGCACGACTGCTTCCGGAGTAATGCGCGCTTTTACGAGGGAGGTGAGCACTTGCGCGCTGTCGATGAGAAGCGGAAATGGGATTGCATATTTTCCTGCAAAACCTTTCACAGAGTCAATTTCTACGGAAGTACTTGGGAATACACCGTAGAATCCGATATTCTTACTCCCAAATTCCGCCCATAACGATTTTAACGTCAGCGTATATTTCTGACAAATCGGACAGCTTTCCGAGAGAAAAATCAGTACTGTCGCTATATTTTTTTGAAATGAATCACACGAAAATTCCCGTCCTTCAGACGTTCGGAGTGTCGTCGCAAAGACACTCCCACGCCGCTCTCCTACTGCTTGCTGACCCGACGCAGGTGCTGCCGAGAGGACAAGTGCAGTTAGAATTATTAACACTACGCTTTTCATCATGAGATTGCCACGCGTCACTTTCTTCATAAGATTCATGTTCACAGAAGATTCAATGAACTATAAAAAAAGCGTTAGAAGTCAATCTAACGCTTTGTATTACAACTTAATTACATATTAAGAATTCAGGCAGTCAAGTACCGTCTTGAGCGTAATAAATATACTGCCTTTGACTTCCGGAGAAATTTGCGGTATCTCTTCCATTTCGGCTGCTTCTTCTTCGTCGGCATCTTCTTCTTCATCTGCCATGAGCATTGCGCTGAGACTGCCGAGAATTTCCGGTTGCGGATAATTGCTGTACATTTCCTGCACCACAGCCAGTCCATCGCCTTCTGACTCACCTTCGAGTGATTGAAGCATTTCGACATTGACTTCTTCCTGTTCGACAAGAGTATCCCAGGCAATCGTCGGCAAAATCGGATTCGCGCTTTTCATCGCTTCATAGACGACAAGCCCGAGACAAACCTGAAAATTGACTTCAGCATCCGTGAATTCATCCGGGGCACTTTCCAGATATTCATATAAATCGGGCTGTTCAACAGCCAATTTTTCAATTGCTTCTCCAAGCTCATCCTGTCCGTATTCGGATATAGCATCCCAAATTTCTTCCACTCTGTCGATCGAAACTTTATTCATGTCAAACCTCATCGATAATTCCCCAAAAATAATCCATAAAAATAATGAGCAAATTGAAGCAATCGCTCGTCCTCGAAATTTTTTGCCTGTAATTGCATACCAATCGGTAAGTTAGCCGAGGACACTCCTGCCGGTATCGAAACAGCAGGTACACCTGCTAAATTCGCCGACACGGTGAAGTAATCCGATAAATACATCGACACAGGGTCGGCTGTCTTCTCACCCCGTTTAAAAGCCGGAGTAGGAGTTGTCGGCAGAAATAAGACATCTGCCTTACTGAATATATCATTGTACCCGTTGAGTATAAGCCGACGTGCTTTCTGTGCCTTACGGTAATACGCATCATAATGTCCCGACGAAAGTACATACGTCCCAAGCATAATACGCCGCTTGACCTCAGCGCCAAAACCCTGTGAACGTGACAGCGTCGTTATATCATCATCGTCCTGCATCTGTTCAGCCCGAAAACCATACCGCACACCGTCAAAACGTGCCAGATTCGACGATGCCTCGGCAGTCGCCAGAATATAATATGTAGGAATCCAAGCTGTACTTGCCGGAATTTCAACGGTAATAATCGTCGCACCAGCCGCTTTAATAGTGTCTAAACACTGACGATACACGCGCAGTACATCATCATCACAACCTGCGAGCTCACTCTCAGCAAGCACCGCCACCGTAAATTCCTTCGGCATCGGTTCGGATAATTTTTCCCACGATTTCGTGGCAGGCATAGGCGCCGTCGTGCTGTCATGCGCATCCTGTCCGCTGATTGCATCAAAAAGCCGCGCCGTCGCATCGACATCCTGTGCCAGAATTCCAATTTGATCAAGCGATGAAGCAAACGCTACTAATCCATATCGCGAGATACGTCCGTAGGTGGGCTTGAACCCAACGACGCCGCATAATGCTGCCGGCTGACGAACAGATCCTCCGGTGTCCGAACCAAGCGCAGCATGCACGAGCCCTGCTGCCACCGCCACCGTTGAGCCGCCCGATGAACCTCCCGGTACCAAGTCCTGACCGAGTGGATGGAGTACACCGCCGAAAGCAGAGTTTTCATTCGAAGAACCCATCGCGAATTCATCGAGATTGGTCTTGCCGACAATCACTCCACCATGTGCTTTGATGCGTTCGACAACCGTAGCATCATAGACAGGCGTAAAATTTTCGAGCATTTTTGACGCGCAAGTCGTTCGTATCCCACGGGTTGAAATATTATCTTTGAGCGCAATCGTCATGCCTTCGATCAGCCGTGCAGCGCCATTAGCAAACTGACGATCTGAACTCTCTGCCTGCTCCATTGCTTGAGATTTGGCAATGGTGAGGAATGCATTGAGATGTTGTTGTGTTTCAATAGCCGAAAGTGAACGGAGAGTTTCTTCACGTGAAGTGCCTGTGCCCTGCTCTGCCGATGACCGAAATGTAGAATAAGAAATCATAAACAAAAGGATGTACAAAAAGAATCAAAACGAATGTGAGGAGCCCGAAAAGAATGCAGACAGAATTGACACTAATCAAAGACTGTATCATCAAACACTTTCTTCACCGGTTGAGGGTTACGGGAGACCGTCGATTCTGCAGGTTTGGGGGTAATTGTCGGTACTATGGGTGCTTCGTCAGCAGGTAACTGCACTTCAATTTCCGATGACATATCGGTTGGCACATCAATCGTCGCCACGACGACCGACGCCGGTACGACGCGCTTCGGTGCCTCGGCATCCGTCATTTTTTCGACGTCAGCCGAGAGGTCGCGCATCTGCTGCTTGAGGTCTTCCTGTGCTTGTCGGAACTGACGCAACCCCTTTCCTACCGAACGCATTACCTCAGGAATTTTCTTAGGACCGAAGAGCAGCAGTACTGCTACGAATACAAGAAGGAGTTCACCGCCGCCTACATCAAACATAATAGTACATTATTTTTTAACAGGAAATTCTCGTGCATACGC
>JBPOHH010000827.1:0-2818 GCA_052035765.1 Bacteroidota bacterium | reverse complement strand
AATCAGATCATTATTCTTGACTATGCGACCGGCGATTCGGTCACGGCGTTTGCTACTCCAAAAGAGATGTATGGAAATGATATAATTTTAGGGAAGGGTGGAGAGAGATTGTATGTGTTTGTGGGTGGACAGGGTAATTACAGAATATCAACGATCTATCTGAGATCATGGAATATCGCTATAAATGAATTGTATAAAGATATTCAAATGTCAATATTGCCAAATGAACAAGGCTTCGGATATAGCTTATTGGGAATTAACTCAGGTTCTTCGTTTGATGGAAAGTTAATTTCAGTTGGTGCTACTTATGAAGGTCGATATGGTTCGATCGCTGTATCTGACTGTAATGTCGTTTGTTTTAATACATCAGATAGTACATATCTGAGAATAAATCCACTTAATTATCAATCGCGATCAACCCCAGATTTTAAAAATAGTTCGGAGTATAATGGCAAGAAATTCGGTATTGGTGGTGGTGGGCTCTATAATTTTGTTGTTTCTCATTCAGGTAATTACATAACATTAAATCGAAAAAGATACACAGAAAATCGGAGTGGAATTATTCATATCAGTGAAAATATCTCCGGTGATTTATTTTCGTTAACATCTTCCTCTAAATCTTATCATTACTCTGAGTTTATTCCTGCCTATATTTTCTCTCACGACGACGATTTTCTCCTCCTCGGCAACCAACTCTACGACTTACCGCCAACGCGGGAACTCCGCACTATCACTAAAACAGGGTTTGCCTTTCTCCCCGATGACAACCATCTCCTTGCTTTCAAAGCAGGTGGAGGCGTCGCTGCGATTTCGAATATTGAACGCGATACATGGGAGAAAGTCTTTTACGGTGATTCGCTTACCGAAAATCTCATTCAGCCCGGAGCAAAATTTGCGTCTTTTGTGACGGCGTCCAATGCCAGAATCACCCTCTGGAAAATACCCGATACACTTCAATCTGCTCTGCTCACCGCTGACTTTACGATGACAAACGATACCATTTCCCTTGGTGATACGGTATCGTTTTCCAACAAAACCTATCCCTTTAAACGTGGGAATATGTATCAGTGGCATTTCGGCGATAGCACAGCTTCGAGCGCAGAAATCCATCCCAAGCATGTGTTTGCCCAACAAGGTAATTACACAATACTTCTTCAGGTACGCGATACACTAGGGAGAATAAGTACAATTTCCAAAAGCATCACTGTTCAGAATTCAACAGATGTTCTCGAAGCACATCCACTCTCTTCGACCGCGCTCAGCATTACTCCCAATCCAAGTTACGGCGAAACACAAATTCACCTTACTCTCTCGCAGGCAAGCGATTACAATGTCAGGATAATGGATAATCTTGGTCGGGAAATTGCTCGGTGGGACGACCATCAAAGCGCCGGTGACCATGTGATTCTGTGGAATGAAAATGTACTGTCGGGTGTGTATTACTGCACGCTGAGCGTGGGTGGTGAGGTGCGGATGGTGCCGTTTGTTGTGGTGCCGTGAGAATTCCTTACATTTGTAGTACTACAGTACAAAACTCCGGTAATTATTATGAAATTCAACCTAGTAGTTCTTTTTCTCTTTTGTATGTGCTACGTTGCACAGTCCGCCCGCGCCGCCAATCCCGACATTCTCTGGCAAAAAACGCTCACCGCCGACACGCTGCCCATCCGCTCCATCGCAATCGCCGAAGGCAAGTATGTGGCTGCGCTCAAAGGGAATCAGATTGTTATTCTTGACTATGCGACCGGCGATTCGGTGACGTCGTTTGCTACTCCGAAAGAGATGTATGGGAATGATATTATTTTAGGGAAGGGTGGGGAGAGATTGTATGTGATAGTAAATGATGGCACTTCTCTTACATTACTACGGTCTTGGGTTATTGAAACAGGTGAAAAGCTTATAGATATCCCTCTTTTTCCAAGTACGGTTGGATATGGTAACTACAGCTCATTTTATACGAGAAATTCACTTACCGGAAAGTACATTGCAGTTGCGGCAAAATATACGAACCAAACATCTGCTTCTACCGGTGGATCGTATGGTTTTATCAGAGTATTTAATTGTGAGGATAGCACTATTATTAAAATAGATGCTCTAGGAGCATCAGATGTTATTTTAGACGTGACTTATGGAGGAATAGCAAATGAAGGCGGGATTTATTCCATGTCATTCTCTTCATCCGGTAATTATCTACTATCAAATGTAAAATCTGAAGAAACGGTAAGAGCAAATCCTTTTCAATTACGCAAGTCTCAACGTGGAAGATTTACAAGTTTATCGCCAAATCTAACAAGTTTTGAGTATAAAACATTCTTACCTCTCTACACTATTTCCTCGGGCGACGACTTCCTTCTCAATGGGAATAAATTGATGGACTTACCACCAACCCACTCATTCCGTACTCTTACGAAAGTTGGCTTTGCCTTCTTACCTGATGATAATCACATGCTCGCCTTCAAAGCGGCAGGTGGGATTGCTGCTGTTTCTAATATCGAACGCGACACCTGGGAAAAAGTCTTTTACGGTGATTCACTGACAGAGAATCTTATTCAAACGAATGCTTCACGTTCTGCTTTTGCTACCGCGACAAATCAAAGAATTACCCTGTGGAAAATTCCCGATACGTTGCAAGCTTCTACACTTACGGCGAACTTTACCGTGTCCAAGGACACAATTCAAGTCTATGATTCTTTGATTTTTACTAATACTACCTTTCCGTTCAAACGTGGCACCAATTTCGAATGGAATTTTGGTGATGCATCGCCGAAGACCACTACTCCTTTTCCTGTGCATACTTTCACTCAAGCAGGTACATTTA
>JBPOHH010000215.1:0-2790 GCA_052035765.1 Bacteroidota bacterium | reverse complement strand
TGTGTTTGCGGTTCTTGGTATGCTCTAGGGTCACGCCTGCAATACTAATCTTACCTTCGTCGAAGGATTCGAGCTGATTCAGACACCTTAAAAACGTACTCTTGCCGCATCCGCTTGGACCGATAATCACCGACAATTCACCTTTGCGCTGATGCCAGTTGATCCCACGCAGGATTTCATTCTTGCCAAAGCTTTTCCAGAGATTTTCGACGGTAATCATAAGCGAATATGCGTAGATGCGTTAATGAAGAATCGACTCGCCGCAAAAATACACGAAAAAACGGTTGATCCTCCGACAATTATTACGAGGAATCGAATTTGGGTAGACGGGAGAAGAACCATTCTCCTCAGCCGGTAGACGTCAGAAACAACTTCGCCCCACAATCAAGATGATTGAGGGGCGAAGTGTGACCTGACTCAGGCATTAATGCAGCAATCTTTTACCGCATAATCGACATCATTTTTGTGATTTTCCCTTTGGGCGTCACGAGTTCATAAAAATAGATTCCATTGGGCAGATTCTCTGCGCTGAGCATCACTTCATATGTGCCTGGAGCAAATTCTCCGCTAGCGAGTACTGCACGCTGTGTGCCGAGTGCATCATAGAGCGTGAGCGTTGCCTGCGTTTTGACCGGGAAGCCGAATTGAATATTCGTATTTTGTACAAGGGGATTGGGCTGATTCTGCGTTAAAAACCCCTGACCGTAGGAGGCGGGCATCATGATTGATACAGCGCGTATCGGTACATCACATCGCGTTGGTCCCTCAAGAATAATTTCTTTTCCATAGCCGAGAAGTACGAGAGGACGTGTTCGGCAGCCGAAGTCAAAATGCAGGGTATCGCTGAGATCAACCCCGGCAACGATGGGTGCAAAACATACCTGCAGACTCTGCTGACTCTTCGGCGCAAGCACAATAGGGAAATTCTGAGACTGTGGCATCGAGAAGCGGGTATTACCCACGAGGAACGGAAGTCCGAAATTCATCGGGAATTGACCGTAATTCTCAAGATTGACGTCCTGGCAGACGAATTCACCAATTTGTACATTTCCATAGGGAAGCTCAGAAATCGGTTCATTGTCGGATATCGTGAAGCGTAGGGTAAATCCGGGAATAGTATCTCGGTAATACGATACATTATCAGCAGTATCCACGACTCGAAAACTGAAAAATGCATCATCATCAGGATTCGTTGGTGATATTTCCAAACGGGTGGATTGATAGCCGGTATCGGCAGATTGTTTGAAGGTACAATTAATCGTCAATGAGTCAATGAATTCGATGGTTTTGATACCAAGATCCGAAGGATGAGACTCGGCAATGAGAATTTTAATCGGTGTAGGACAAGGATTCGCCATGCGGGTAATGCGCGGCGGAATACTGTCCGGCTTGGCACGAACGGTAATGCTTGCAACCGTTCGATCGGCGCAGGGATTACCGAGCGTAAGCGTGTCGTCGTAAATACCGGTAAGCGACTCATAGAAACACACCGTGATTTCTGCACTTGTTTGCGGTAGAATAGTAAGTGGAAGCGGCGTCTGAATGGAAAATCGGGCAGTGTTGCCAAAGGTTGCCGATGACAGTATTTGTGGGAATGTACCGTAATTATATATCTTTACCGGAAAACAATACTGATGCTTCAGTGGTCCGTCGGTAGAGATATGGACAGCGCCCTCTCCATTGGCTGAGTCCGATACCGAAAGAGTAAATCCGGGCACCGAATAGTTTTTTTGAGTAATAAATCCTGCCGAATCTTCCGCGACGATTGCAAACTCACCATCCTGATAAATATCCGTCAATGTTCCCGAAAAATGAACGGAATCACTGTAGATTTTGAATGGTTCGACAGCGACCGTGATGTTCTTCTGCGAG
Organism: Bacteroidota bacterium; assembly: GCA_052035765.1. Taxonomy (GTDB): domain Bacteria; phylum Bacteroidota; class Ignavibacteria; order Kapaibacteriales; family UBA961; genus JADJXV01. The sequence goes on along the minus strand of JBPOHH010000215.1, from coordinate 918 downwards.
GGAATCGGCGACTCCACCCGCCCGAGCCGCGAATCTGTACGATGAATATCAAACGCCACTCCCCGCACCGTAAAGCATGAGTCATACGCCGTAATCTCCGGCTCCTGATAGTCAAATTCAATAAAACTCATCCCGCCGACATAGCCATACGAATTCACAAGTCCATAGCCAAAAACATAAATACCGATCGGCTCAGAAGCCGAAATCGTATGCGTACCATCTCCGACTCGCAATGTCGCGAGCCCGTAGGTAGAACCGGGAATCGGCTGGAAAGCGCCTGCACCGACAAGATTTTCATCAAGACGAACTGTGGAATGGGTAGTAGTTGGCGCAACGACCATCACGTATTGTTCTGTGAACATCGGAGTAGAGGAGGTGTTATCTCTATATGTCTGTGTGGACTGTGCATTGATAAATCGATAAGAAAGGAGGAATTGTTCTTTTGGAGGGATAATCATCATGAAAGGGTCGGAGATTTCATTGCCCGGATTTGTTCCTCTAGATACTTTTGATGATGTTTTTTTGTATTGGGAAACAAGAATTGGTCTGGTAGCGGTGAGGTAACCCGATGCATTGAGAATACCAGTGAAGTATTCACCGGCAGAAAGAGTTCGAATCTTTGTACCACCGAGAAATACTTCCGTACTGTCAAATGCAGCGAGCACTCGATAGATATCCGATCCTATGTCCGTCATACGTGCAGGCTGCGGATAAGGAGCAAGAAATGCGCTCTTGCCCCATGCACTCAAGGGAGGCATTTGCTCGATGATACAATCGCGGGAACTTAATTCTTGCCGTAATTCCACCGGAAGCAGGGCACGCTGATGTCCGCCAAAAACGGCGACCGGCTTGTCTGCAATGACCCTGCTACCGGTAAGGTCACCCCGTAAATTAGTCTGAGTAATTCGTGCTTGTACT
>JBPOHH010000179.1:0-13389 GCA_052035765.1 Bacteroidota bacterium | reverse complement strand
TGGAATTCATTACGAATTGATAGTACAAATTAACTACATGGAGGAAAGCATCTGTTGTGACAAACGAAGGTACTTTCTGGTATCTGTTTTCTTCATAGAGTGACCAGAAATTCTCCTTGCTCGGCGGCGTGATAACAAAGCCATTGTTTTCAAGGATTTTCATGACCGTACCATCTATTTTGAATATATCTTTATTACACAAGTCATTGAAATGAAAAGCCGTGTCCTTGCTTCTACTTTTCAGGAACTCTTCTTCTTTGATATTAATCGCAGAATAGAAGGCAAGGTCTTTCTTGCCAATCGGCAGCTTAAAGGGCTTATCCCAATAGATCGGTTGGAACCACGACTCACCGCAGAAATAATCCCGCAAGTAGGCATCCTGAAAGATATATCCGTTCTTCGCAAGTAAGGTGAATTTCAGGAGTCGAAGCTCTTGAAGGGAGAGCGCGTCGAGGTTTTGGGAATAGTTGATTTTGAGTTTATTCGATTTCTTCCCATAGCGTATCTTAAAATCTTTTGATTTATAGACTTCCGGCAGTGAGAGTGAATACTTGACCGTCGTATCGAAGAATATCTTTTCGTCGGGTTCCATGAAGTTCCAGTGCGATTGCGCCTGCACCGCACTATGCGAGAGGAGGAGGATGGAGAGAGTGCACTGCAAGAGGAAACAATTGCTCATAATGGATTAGAAATGGGGTAATGATAAAGGGTAATGATAGAAAAAGCGTGTTTTCCGGATTGAATTCTATTGACTTTCAAATCATCTTCTACCGTTTCAACTGCAAATTACCAAATTTTTGATATACTGTTGTAGAGTCTTGATCCTGCAACACATAGCGCACATATTTCATCCCAAAATACTTCCATTGGAATTCAATCAGATTGAAGCGGGACGCAGGTGATTTCTCGATGACCAAGGCGGTGGTAGTTTCATTGTCTCGGGTGAAGCAGAAGTCAAGCATATTCCGCGTTAGCTTTGAGCTGCGCCAGAGCGGGAGGATGCGACCTTCCCGGATCTTGTAAAGATGCATCTTCAAGCTTTTGACAGCGCTCCATCGCGATGCCTTGATGATACCGACGGCGAGGTCTTCGTTGCCGTCATTATCAGCATCGACGACGGTAATTGATGCGATAGAATCGTTAAACACTTTCGAATCGACCGCCTTGCCGTTTTGGTAGAGCACCAGGCGTGTCGGGCAATTACCGGAGGATTTGAGAATAGAGGTCTGCCCGCAGGATTTGATGACAAACGAACGTCCATCTTTCGCCATAGCGGTAGCCAATACAGCGATAAGCACTATAAAAACAAGTTTCATACACCACTTCCCCACATCTTAGCTCTTGACACTAATCACCTCCTCAAGCTTGGTCGTATATCGCGGTGAAAGCTTTTCCTGTTTCATTTTCCATATCCTGTCTTTGTCTTGGGAGGCGAGCTTCACGGCGTGGCGGCCGCTTGTGGAATTAATATTGTCGATGGCTTTCATGAGGATTTTGTGTTTTGGGTGTTCGCTGGTGAAGAGGTTTTGCTGGATTTCATCTTCCGAACAAAAATCCATGAGCACGACACCTGCTTTTTTGTATGCATAGCCATCTTTGAAGATCGCACGCAGACCTTCCTCGGCGAAGCGGGCGAGTTCGATCGTGGAATTGGTGGCAAAGGGTAATTTCACCACAATACTTCTACTATACTGCGCAAGATCATCACGAAAGCCATTGGTGCGGATGAAGACCATGAGCGCGCGGCAGGCGGATTTCTGACGGCGGAGCTTTTCGGCGCAGGTGACGGAGAACGTGACGACGCGTTCCTTGACCTGATCGTAGCTTGTGTAGTTCGACTCAAAGGTGCGCGTCGTGGCGATCGTTTTCTTCGGCTTTCTTCCTTCTAATTCTATCATCGATTCACCGCACAGCTCATGCTTGAGCCGCACTTCAACAATACTCATCTTGCTTTGAATGAACTCGTCTTCGAGATTCGTAAAGTCGTAGGCAGTCTTGATGTTCAGCGCCTGCAGGCGCCGCGCATGCTGACGTCCTATTCCCCATACATCTTCTATCTTGAGCCATTTGAGCGCTTTGATGCGTTTTTCTTCTGTATCAATGATATGCACGGCGCGTGTATCTTTGGGGAATTTCTTAGCAATTCTATTGGCAACTTTCGAAAGCGCTTTCGTGTGCGCGATACCGATACTGATGGGAATTCCGGTGGATTTATGAATTGTTTTCGCAATTGACTCGCCATACTCTTTATAATGAAGATGTTCCATCCCCGTAAAATCAAGGAATGCTTCATCGATGCTATAGACTTCCATGTCCGGACAATACCCGGCGAGCAGATTCATCACGCGCATGCTCATATCGCCGTAGAGCGCGAAATTCGCCGAAAAGACGCGCACAGTATGCTGCGAAAAAAGGTCTTGATATTTAAATGCAGGCGCGCCCATGGGAATACCGAGTGCCTTGGCTTCATTGCTGCGGGCTATCACACAGCCGTCATTATTCGAGAGCACGACGACGGGCTTTCCGTTGAGGTCAGGACGGAAGACGCGCTCACAGGAAGCATAGAAATTATTACAATCGACGAGGGCGAACATTACAGTACGTGTTCATTTAGAAATACTTAATCACATTTATCACTATTCCCCAGATAATGAGTTCGTTTTCGGCGGTCACTTTCAGCGGTTTGTAGTCTTTATTGGCAGGAATGAGCCAGTAGCAGTCTTTTTCTTTTTTAATGGTCTTGACCATGAATTCTCCGTCGATGAAGCAGACGGCAATTTTCCCGTTTTGCGGCTCCAAGCTTTTGTCAATGACGAGCAGGTCGCCATTATGAATCCCGAGGTCTTTCATGGAGTCGCCGCGTACTTTTCCATAAAAGGTAGAATTGGGATTTTTAATAAGTTCTTTATTTAAATCAATACTTGCGTCTAAAAAATCATCAGCCGGCGACGGGAATCCGGCGGAGATTCCATTTTTAACAAATGGTAATGACAGTTCGGTCTCGGTAAGAGCCGTATAAAAATCAATCGACGATGATGAATGGAGCATAGACAATTTCATAAACCTCGTATTCTGATAGAGAGTGCGATTCAAGGGCATTTTTTCGACACAAAACTACACTTATCCCTCCACCATACCAAATGGTATTTTACGCCCGTCGCGCTCCGCCGGAAGTATCCGTCCCGGGGCTCATCACCGCTCCGCGCTCCGTCAGCATTCTGCCACGATGAGGCATGATTGGAAGCCAAGAACTTCTCTGATAGATATGTCGAGATCAATACTATCCCGCTTTCGCGCCGGGACAAGTTGCCGCTTTGACGTCCATGTGTGGTGATACCTCTCCGAAAGGTATCAGGTCAGATGGCGAGCGAACCCGTTGACAGGGCGGTATGTTGGGAGTTTGAATTATAATTTCCTGCCTGCGATTCTGCTTCAGCAATCTAAAAATAACTTTAGGGTGAAGGTTTTAACCCGTAATTTCGAACTGCGAAAGCGAGTGCGCCGGGTATCGTCTTGATACCGGTGTCGTGTGCCGGACTCTCCTGTATTTTCCCGGCTTCAGGTATTCATTCTATGACCAATGTCATAGGTTCGAAGGAAATAAAGATATAGCTTTGTATCCTTCGGTTGCAGTCTGAAGAGGCGCAGACTCCCTGATCCCGACAGTTCGAAAGCATACTGAATGTTCGCTATCGCTTTATTACAAAAGAGTTGCTACAATCACGCCCGGACTTTCCGGCATTCTGCCCAAATGTGTGTTGTAACATTCTTTTGCCTTTTGTTCTTCTTCCACACTCCGGCTGCGGTTATTTGTTTGGGTCGGATGTTGTATTACGGGGGAATTCATCTATCTTTCTTTACTTTATGAGCATGAAAATTACTCTTCTTTCTCTTCTGCTTCTTTGTCTCATGCATGTGGAGCCGGCGGTTGCACTCCCTCAATTCTCGCTTATTACGGGTAATAAATGTCAGAGCTGTCATATTAATTCTCAGGGTGGCGGTCTGCGTAATGACCTCGGCTGGTATTCCTGGAATGAGCAGTCGCTGATTAATCCGTCGAGTGTGGGCTTGAGCTGGCTTTATGGCGAGAATAATACCTGTAATACTTTTTTAGATGATAATATTTTGACGATTGGTACTGATTTGCGTCTGCAATCGGCGCGCGGACATGCGACAGACGAGGCAAAGCGCAAGCTCTTCCCTATGCAGACCTCAGTCTATACAGCTATCCGCGCCACAAAGTGGATGCAGTTTGAAGGTTCGGTGAATCTCGGTCACAAGCGTTTTGGAAATAAAGAAACCACTACGTATCCCGGTCAGCAGCCATGGACGGCATCGGTCATTTTCCAGCCGACGGTGACAATGCCACAGCTTCGGGCGGGATTTTTCATGCCCACGATCGGCATGCGGAATGATGACCACACGAAGCTTATCTGGCATGTGCCAAGTGCAAACGGTACGTCAACGCAAACGGCAATTATCCCTCCGCTGTATGCAGAATTCGGTGCTGAAGTTACGTATGATGCTACCAAATGGCTCACGCTCTCGGCAGGAGTATTTAGCTCCAAGTCACTTTCTGAAATGAAAGTTACACAGTATACCTCGCCAAACAACAGTTCTCAGACATCCCTTATCTCCGCCTCACAAGCACCATCAATAGTAGCGCGGGCTGTCGTGTGGCCGCGATTTATGGATGATGAACTCAACACCTATCTCGGCGCTTCAATTCTCAAGAATGACGACTTTACGTTTATCAATGGTTTTGCCGGTGTCGGTCTCACCGACCGGGCATCGCTGATGTTTGATTTTGCCACGTCGAATAAAAAAGACATCCGCACCACGAGTGTGGGGTCTATTGAAGCAATGTATCAATTACTCGATGCGCTGCTGCTGACTGCAAGAGTAGAGACAGGCAGCACCACGACGGTGAATGCTTCGACAGACTATACGCAGGCAGTGGTACTCGGAGCGCATGTCTTTGTGCTGCCGTATGTAGAGATTCGACCCGAATACCGGATCGTCGATACCGATGATTTCCGGTCAACGCGCTATGCGTTTCAATTACACTTATTCTATTAATCCTAATTATATATTCCGGTAATCCTATCGAGTATTGTCGTAATTCTATCATCTATTACTTATTGGAGATTCTATGAAGTGGAAATCTGTCAGTATTCTCTGTTTGCTGCTCATTGTACCATTAGTCGCTGTATGGCTCGTGCAGGGTAGAAATATCTATACAAAAGACAAAGTACAAGTCGTCACCAAGGTCAAAGATGAAATCTTCGGCGGCGAAACCGAGAAGATAGAATGGGTGGATAAATTTCAGCTCGGACTCCTGCCCGGTGTCGATGAGCCATCGCCCAAAATACTGCTTTCGGTGTCGGTACCAAGCGGCTTGCTGGTGGTGGTTGCTCTATTCGGATTTTGGAAAGCACGCCGGTCGGCTAAATAATCACAGCGACGCAGCAATAAGGCGGCGTGAAGCAACGTTCTCAATGTACAACTACATTAAGGCGGAACAAATAGACAAGCTCAAGAGTTTATTTGCCGGACTTGCACCATACTTTTTCTTATTTTAATCGAAAGAAAACAATGAAACTATCTCGTATTGCGTGGGTTACCGCGCTTTCAGTAACTCTCTCTACTCCCCTTGCCTATAGCGGCACCCAATTCAAAGTCGGAACGCAGGGCAAAAAAAACATCACGCTGACCAATAAAGTCGGCGAGAATCTTATCAAATTCATCAGCGCGGCACCCCTTGAAGAGATCAAAGGCACCACTTCCGGTGTAACAGGTTCGTTTGTCTTAGACTTGGATAATATCGAAGCAACAAGCGGCAAGATCACGGTCGAAGTAGAATCCATGAACACCGGACTCAACAAACGCGACTCGCACATGCGGGGCAAAGAGTGGTTGGACTCAAAACAGTTTCCGACCATCGTGTTTGAAATCAAGAATCTGACCGATGTTCAAATCATCAAAGCCGACAATAATGGCGGTGAAATCAAGGCAATCGCCGTCGGGAATTTTATCATGCACGGCGAGACCAAGCAAATCAAAGCACCGATTACCCTGAAATTCGTTCGTGAGTCCGATGCAACGAAAAAGCGTGCAGCCGGCGACTTTGCTCTCGTGCAGACGAGTTTTAAAGTAGCGCTGAAAGATTTTAATGTCAAAGGTACAGCGGGTATCGTCGGCAGCAAAGTAGGTGAATCTATCGATATTGAAGCAAATTTTTACGGCTCGACGGTTGCCGGTCAATAACTCAAAGACTATGATACAATTACCAGTAATAGAATTAGACAGACGTGAATTTATTTCCCAATCCCTCAAGGGGTTGGGAATTGCCGTCTGCGGCGCGGCACTCGCCGGCGTACTTGCAAGCTGTGAAACTCAGACGACGAAAGTCGTGATTACCGGAGACCCGGCGACAATGACAATCACCGGCATAACCGAACTCGAAACCGTCGGTGTAGGATATTTACGAGAGGGGCAGCTCGATATCAACAACAATCCCTTTAATGCCGGCAAGCCCTTGGTAATCATACGCCAGAAGTCCGAGAATGTCATTGATTCATTTCTCGTGCTCTCATCGATTTGCAATCACGAAAATGAAATAGTCTATCCACCGGAGAAACCGGGTGATAACATTGTCTGCCCGGTGCACGGTTCGATATTTTCTCCCACCGACGGTTCGCTGCAAGAAGGCCCGGCAACGGCAGGATTACGTAAATTCAACAGCAGTTTTGATTCTGCAACAAAAATTCTGACAATTACGCCGTAAATGATTATTTTTACAGAAGAATATTCTTACATCATAGGATTTCTGCAACTTGTTAATCATTTTTTTCAACTATCTCGATAAGAGAGGTGCCGTATGAAATATCTTTACAACCTTTTATTTTTGTTTGCTCTTGGAATACTACTCTCCCCGAGTGCATCGGCTCACAGAAACGGTATAACCGGACAATCACAGGCAGGCTGCTCAGGAGCGCAATGCCATATCGTGTCAGCCAGTGCAGCCACACAAGTGACTATGATTGGTGCCAGTGGCACGATCACCATCGCACAAGGTGCTCAGCGTAATTTTTCTGCTTTTGTAGCCCATGCTTCACAGCAATCAGCCGGTATCAATATTTCCGTCAAGAATGGCGCCGGTGCCAATGTTGGTGCGTTTGAAGCAGGGACAGGTCTACAGCTCATGAACGGCGAATTGACGCATGTTGCCCCTCAGCCTATGCTCGGCAATCCTCGTGGCGCGTCGTTTAATTTTGTGTGGACTGCGCCCAATGTACCGGGAACATACACACTTCGTGCAGCAGGAAACTCTGTCAATAACAGTGACAATCCTACCGGTGATGTGTGGAATTTCATGGCGCCGATTACTATCGTGGTGCCGGGAGTACAGGTGACTGCTCCGAATGGCAATGAACAGTGGTGCCGAGGTACGGTGCGGAACATTACCTGGACTTCATCCGGTATGTCATTTGTCAATATAGATGTCTCGACGGACAACGGCGGATCATGGCTGAATTTAGCAACGAAAGTAGCTGCGACTCCATCGACCTATGCATGGACAATTCCCGCCGGCTATGTACCCGGAGGTGGATACCTGATCCGCGTATCCGATAATTCCGACCCCAATACCAGTGACCAAAGCAATGCGAGCTTTTATGTCCTGCCGACGCCGACTATTACAGAACAGCCCCTCATGGACTCTGCGTGTATTGGACAACCAAAAACATTCAGCGTGACTACGGATTTCCCTCAATCGTATTCGTTTCAATGGCGTAAGAACAAAACCACAATTTCCGGTGCTACCGCTTCTACCTATACTATAGCATCCGTTACTGCTGCAAGTGCCGGTAATTATGATGTAATTGTTACCGGATGCAATACCAATGTGGTCAGTGATTCCGCGCCTCTTATTGTCTTTGCTCCGCCAAGTATTACCTCTCAACCCAAAGATACGACCGTCTGTCCGGGTGTACCTGCTCAGCTTCGGGTAGCAGCATCGGGATATGAGTTGAATTATCAATGGAAACGGAATGGATTTATTCTCTCGTCAGGCACTGAAGCCACATATAATATTGCGGCAGTATCCGAGTCGGACACCGGTAAATACGAAGTAGTCGTCAGCGGACGGTGTTCGCCACCGGTCACAAGTACAGTAGCCAACCTTAAATTCCCGCCTCCGCCAATTCTTTTTAGCCAGCCGTCAGATACTACAATTTGTGTCGGTTCGAGTCATGCACTCTCGGTACAGTCTTCAGGAACAGGACTTACGTATGTATGGAAAAAAAATGGCGTAGTTATTCAGGATATCAACGGTTCAGCCTATACAATTGCTTCGATGAGTGCTGCCGACTCAGGAATGTACTCGGTGGTAATAACCAATAATTGCGGTTTCTCGACCACAGCCTCAGCACGCGTTCAGCTCGGTAATGTACCGGTCATTACCTCCGTAAGCAAAGATACCTCACTTAATTCAGGAGGCACTATTATCCTCAAAGTCGGTGCTACCGGCGGTGGACTCAGCTATCAGTGGAAGAAAGATGGCAATGATATTTCGAAAGCAACGCTCGCTACACTTACTATTCCGAATGCGAGCACTACCGATTCCGGCAGCTATACCTGTGTCGTACGAAACAATTGTGGTCAGGTGACTTCTACCGCAAGTGTCGTTAGCGTCAAAGTAGCAGCGACTGCAGTACTCGCTTATTCTGTCTCAGGAATTGATTTCGGTTGTGTATTCCCCGGAAGTCAGCGTGACACCATGATCACAGGATTCATTCAAAATGTTGGATCTGCTGCTCTTACAATTACCGGAGCTACCTTCGGCGGTGCGAATAATGCCGACTTTACTCTCCAAAGCCCGACCTTCCCAATCACGCTTGTACAAAATCAAAAAGTAGCCGTTACCGTGCGATTCGCTCCTACAACTTCCGGCGCAAAAACAGCACAGCTCTCTCTGAGCAGCAATTCATCCGGTCAGTCTTCCGGTGTCGAGCTCACAGGTCGAGGCTGCGTGACTAGCGTCAGTATTGCTCAGGTAGTCTTTGACTCAATCGGCGTAGGAATGACCCGTGATTCGGCAGTACAGGTATGTAATAATACCACAGCGGCGTATGTCGCGACAGAAGCAGCAATTACAAGCGGTGCAACCAATTTCGAAATCGTGTCGACAGACCCGCTTCCAAAAGCTATTCAGCCGGGAGCATGCCTGACGGTGACTCTCCGCTACAAGCCAACAAGTACCAACGGTGCCGTCGGAGCCCTGACCTTGAATACCGGTGGTGAAGAACATATCATTGCTCTCATAGGACGCAGCAGCACGACCGGTGTCGATGAAGAAAATAGTCAATCAACCGCCGCCGTACGCGCTTTCCCAAATCCAAGTGCCGAAAATGTGTCGTTTGAAGTCGCCTCGCTCTCTGCTGACCATTGCTCTCTGACAATCATCGATGAGCAAGGCAGATTGGTCTATCGAAGCTCCAATATCCCGCTGACAAGCGGAAGCAATATCCTGCACTGGAATGGACGCACTCTGCTTGAAACAAAAGCAGCTATCGGCAGCTATACTGCGATTGTACAACGCGCAACAGGTACAGTGTCTACACAATTTATGATTATTCGCTAACACTCATGTATATCTGAAAAGCGGAGGAAACTCCGCTTTTTTTTTGACTGAAGTGTATTCGTACGTTTTTTTTATTAGTTGTTTTATGTTTTATCTTAAGGTTTATTTTATGGTTACACGATTTCTTGTTGTATTTCTGACTCTTGGAATAGTTTCTGTTCCTTCGTTATTTGCCGAACAAAACGGTATCACCGGAAGAACTGCATCTACTGTCGGCTGCGGTGGTGCGGGCTGCCATGCATCGTCAGCAAATCCGTCCACGACCGTGACGGTTACCAGCAAATCCGGTTCATTTGCTACTACTCCCGGCGGAAAATTAGAACTCACCGTGATTGTAGCTCACGCTAATCAACCATCAGCAGGGTTTAATCTCGCAATAAAAGCCACACAGAACGGTTCGACCAATTCCGGCGGCACCTTTACGGCCGGCGCAGGCAGCAAAGCAACACTCGGTGAAATTACCCACAATTCCCCCAAAGCTATGTCCGGCGGTAAAGCAGAATTTACCTTCACCTGGACCGCTCCCAACAAAGAAGGTACCTTCTTCCTCCAAGCAGTCGGCAATGCTGCCAATGGAACAGGCGGCGCATGGAACTGGGCGACACCAATTCCCATCGATGTGAAAGCTGCCAATGGTGTCGAAGAAAATACGACACCTATGCCGGTATTATCGGTCTATCCTAATCCTGCAATATCTATGATTACACTAAATTATACCCTCCCCGCAAGCGGCGCGTATCAGTTCGTGATAACCGATGCAGCAGGACGCACCGTCTATAGCGAAGCGAAAATGTCCGAAGCTGCCGGCGAACATTCCAAGCTCTGGAATTGCCGTACACTTGATGGCACCGTCGCTGCAACCGGTCAGTACTTTGCTATCCTCCGCTCGGATGAACACACAGTCAGCATTCCCTTTACCGTCGTTCGGTAACTGCTCGAATTCTCTCGGTATTATCAACAAAAAAGCCGCTTCGTTAAAGCGGCTTTTTTGTTGTTCCTGTCTTTTATGATACTCATTTATCCGGGTTCACGTACCTCGCTCCTCAACTCTCCCTCTACGCTGCCGTACTATTGACGCCACGACTGCAATCACAAGAATCATTGCCACTACCCCAAGTGAAAGCCCTATCGGTATCTTGTAAAAATCGATAATCACCATCTTGGTGCCCACAAAAACAAGCACCGCAGCGAGTCCGAATTTCAGGTAATAAAAAAGATTCATCACTCCCGACAATGCAAAGTATAATGCACGTAACCCTAGAATTGCAAAGACATTCGATGTGTAAATAATAAACGGGTCCGGCGTAATGGCAAAAATCGCCGGAATAGAATCAAGCGCAAAAACCAAATCCGTGAATTCTACCGATACCAGCACCAAAAAGAGCGGCGTTGCCATCAGCTTGCCGGCATGGCGAACAAAAAAATTATCCGCATGATAGGACTCAGTTACCGGAAAAAACCTTCGGAATATCTTTATCACAATGTTCTTTTCAGGATTTACATGTTCCTCTTCCTGAAACACCATCCGTATCCCCGTCAACACCAGAAATCCACCGAATATATAAATTATCCAATGAAATTCCGCTATCAATGCCGCGCCTACGACAATTAATATCGCCCGCATGACCAGTGCACCGATGATTCCCCAAAATAATATCTTGTGTTGATACTTCGGCGGTACCTTGAAATACGCAAATACCATCAGGAAGACAAATAAATTGTCCACACTGAGCGATTTTTCGATGATGTATCCTGTGAAAAACTGCAAGGCGGCTTCCTGTCCGAACCAACTATATACTCCCACATTAAAAATCATCGCCAGCGTTATCCACACTGCACTCCATGTGAGCGCTTCCTTCATTTTGACTTCATGGGAATTGCGGTGAAAAACGAATAAATCTATCGATATCAGTAGTAATACCAAGCAATTGAACCCCACCCACATCCAAACATTACCCATAGTCCCTCACGGTTAAAATATGAATTTACTGCTTACATCAGCAGTGTCTGCCATGCTTCTTCGACTTGATTCTGCGCCAAAAATACTTTGGCAATTTGGTGCAACCTGCGACGGTCTTGGGAAATGTTTCTCACGGCGTATAACGCGCCAAGCCCGTTGCCTGCCTGCAATTCCACTTCCAGAGAATCTGCATTCATACCTTCGGGAAAATGTGGGAAATTCTCATCTCTCACCGGCAATTCCTTCACACCCGCCAGCTTGGCGAGATCATTGCCGGTCAGAATATCACTGGACGTAATCGACTCCGGCAACGCATCGAATCCAATGCCATTCCACCGCGGCTTGGCCAGTTCAAATACTGCATCGCCGTGAGCGCGCGCATACCAATTATACCCCATACGCGACACGAGATCCAACCGCTGCGGGTGTATTTTACCATCAACTAACGCCGACTCGGCGATGTGGAGTCGTACTACTTCGACGAGCATGAGATTGCCGTTGCCACCGATGTTTCGTCCAAGCGGGATATTTTCTAAAAACTTGCATTCCATCGAAAACAGCGACTCGGCAACCATCGGCGGCTTGACGAGCTCGCTCGGACGCTTGGTAAGTCCTGATTTTACAAACTCATCGGTTCCCCGTTCATACTCACACGAGGCGAGATTAATCTGTTCGACCATCGAGTACTGCACCGAATTAATCGTACATTCCCCCGTTTCGATGATATTGAGATACGTGTCCTTTGCCTTGCCGGTCGCCGCACTGAACGCAGGTCCAATCGCCACAATCGGCGGTTTGGAGGCATACGCATTAAAAAAACTAAACGGCGAGAGATTGACATTACCGGCTGCGTCGATGGTCGAAACAAGCGCAATTGGTCGCGGCGCGACTCCCGATAAAAGTATCGAATGCATGTCCCGATGCGGGATTTCTGATGGGTTAATTGTGATCATTTTGTGCTCAAGAATGAATAAATTTTCGGCAAAATTACAAAACCGAACGTACATGCTTGGCACAATCCGGTGAAGTGGTGAAATTATGTTTGCGCGGCGCGGTGAGGTTTGCTAAGTTGCAGGAAAATTATTTGCTTCTCTGAGAAATTTTAATGAATCAAAGCACCTGCTCGTAGGGGCGAATTGCATTTGCCCAAACCCTTGCAGGACTGGGGCGAATGCAATTCGCCCCTACGATGGAATATCAACTACTTTTCAAACTAATCATCTATCTCTATGCTCCGATTGCTCCTCCCTTTCCTACTGCTTGCGACTGTCTCGGCGTTTGGCCAGACCGGCGCTTGGACGCCTGACTACTCGAGTGCCACTCATCCGCGTATTCTCTGTGGAATACAGGATACGACCACTATTCGCCAATACCTCCGGAAAGGATTTCTCAGAACCATCTTCCCGAATGTCTATGCAAGCGCGCTCGCTGCGCCTCCTGCCGACAACATCGAGAGCAATAATCGCCGCGAACGTGCCCGCCTCGCCAAGAATGCAGCGTTTATCTATTTCATTGGTATGCAACCACTTGCTGACTCTGCGGCAAAATTGGAGGAAGCAACGGCGAATTCCCTGAAAACAAAAGTTCTCGAATTACTCAGCACCATCAACACCACCATCCCCGCACTATCTATTGGGAATCCGGGTAATTACGATGACTGGCAGTGGCGTTCGAAAGATATGATTGATTATCTTTCTGCGTATGATTTGCTCAAAGGTGCCGGCGTGTCGGACTCGGCACTCGCTCCTGCAAAAGTATTGCTGCAGCGCTATGCAGGGAATTTATA
>JBPOHH010000701.1:0-3903 GCA_052035765.1 Bacteroidota bacterium | reverse complement strand
TTCATCCATAAACCTTATACATTAGAGAAACTTATTGCGACGATTACTACGGTGTTCGGGAGTTGAATCTACGATTCGTGCAGGTGTGTTATGATTATTACATCGCTGATTATGATGGTATCCGGTGTGCTTTTTATTCTCCGTTCAAGCGCGCTCTCGGGTCGCGCACTCAGGGCTGACGACCTGCTCAGCGAGGGTGGATTTATGCTGCTCGTGCGACATATCTTCATGGTGCGCCCGTTTGCAGGATACCACACCGACAAGCGAATACTCTATTTTGGGCTCTCCGGCGTGATGCTGCTCGGCTGCGGGATTATTCTCTTTGTGTATGTGTTGATGTGGATTTATACCGTGACCGGTGGACGGTAATTCTTGCGTATATTCCTCCTTTGTCATCTATATAATGCTTCGGCAACTTCTGCTTTATTGGTAATTTTGCCGTGAATTTCTCTACTTTTTTAACTCTTATCCTCTTCTATGAAAACACAAAACGCGCAAAATCATGCACAGTTCGTACCTGTCTTCCACTTTGGTCTCTTTTCAATCTGCGTCGCCAGCTTTATCATTGCCGGCATTCATCTCTTCGGTGAAATCACACTTGTCTCTATCCTGCTGTTTTTAATGGCAATTGCCCTCAATCTCAGCTTTATATTCATGCGTTTTTTTCCGCTAAAAGTGCAGGACAGAGCAATCAGATCCGAAGAAAACCTGCGCCATTATGTACTCACCGGCAAGCTTCTCGATCCTGCGCTGACGATGAGCCAAATCATCGCCCTGCGCTTTGCAAGTGACAATGAATTCGTTGCCTTAGCCGAGCGCGCCGTGAAGGAATCAATGAGCAGCAAGCAAATTAAGCAGGCAGTGAAGCAGTGGAGAGCAGATTATTATCGTGCATGATGAGTCAACTTGGGTGTACCTACCACGCCGAACCACCACATACACATCATCGAAAACCCGGAGGGATGCAACGTTTGTAGAGTCGCGATATTCCTTAGAACATTCGACCCAGATAGGGGTCGAAGATGGGTTTATGGGCTTGCTATAAACGTTCAATCACGCTGTGATTGGGGGAAAGTAGAATTAGTTTCAAGTCTCTACATCCCAGAGGGATGCAACGTTTGTAGAAATGAGATTTCCACCAGGAACATACGACCCCGATAGGGGTCGAAGATGGGTTTTGGGTGGCTCGTGCGCCTGGCTATAAACATTCAATCACGCTGTGATTGGGGTAGGACAAGTACTTTAGATAGTAGGTCGGGATATAATTGGGGTAATTGAAGTCAGGGAAAAGCGGTATAGTACGTGAACATTCATTTCTGCATACTATTATCATTGTAAGATAGTTATAAATTTTTCACAACCATAAACAACAATGAAGTACCACCTTTACATCGACGAAAGTGGCGACCACGGTTTGACCACTCTCAACCCTGACTTCCCTGTATTTTTACTCTGTGGCGTATTGATTGTTTCTGATGAATACGAACAACTCAGGAACTCATTTAACCAAATTAAGAACACACTTTGGAACAGTAAGGATGTCATCTTCCACAGTCGAGATATCAGAAAGTGTGAGAAAGAATTTGTTGTCCTATTTGATATGGATAAGAAGAAATGGTTTTATGAAAACCTAAATATTGCTGTTCTTCACCATAACTATACAGTAATTGCTTCAGCGATTCGTAAGGATGAGTATATCAAAAAATTTGGGCGATTATCAAATGATGTGTATGAACTGGCATTATCTTTTATTATCGAACGGTCAATTTTCTGTTTGGATGAAATCCGACACAATACAATTGAACTTGAAATTATCATCGAAAAAAGGGGGAAGAAAGAAGACAAACAATTAGAAGAACATTTTCAACGATTACTTTCCCGAGGTACAGGATACGTGGAGCCGGAAAGACTTAAAAATTATAGGGTATCAATTTCATTTAAAAGTAAGCGCGAGAATATAAACGGGTTGCAATTAGCAGATTTAATTGCTTATCCTATTGCACGGTATGTAATTGAACCCCAAAGGGCGAATCCGGCATTTGATGTATTCAGCGAAAAAATATACTCTAAGAATGGCAAGCGATACGGACTGAAAATCTTTCCATAAAGCAAAAAGCCCAACATAAGTTGAGCTTTGTACCGATCGGGGACACCCCAGTCCTATTTTTGTCATTTCTGAGCGGCTGACATGCAAAAATACAAAAATATCGTGGAGAACCGTTGTTTTTTTCTGTATGGTAAATAGGTATTGAAAATAATATCAAATCTACCGGTCAAAACTGGCATGCTTGACTTCCTCCTCACTGCTTCCTCCATCACCGCTTCTTCATTCAAATTTCCACACTACAATTAGTCAAACTATTGCCATCATGCTACAGATGCTCAATCATGCTGTGACTGGGGGAAGATGACACAACTCCAAGTCTATGCATCCCAGAGGGATGTAATGTTTATAGAAATGAAATTTCCACCTAGAACGTACGACCCCGATAGGGGTCGAAGAGGGGTTTTGGTTGGGTCGTGCGCTTTGCTACAAACGTTCAATCACGCTGTGATTGGGGGAAAGTAGAATTAGTTTCAAGTCTCTACATCCCAGAGGGATGCAACGTTTGTAGAATGGTAATTTCCCCTAGAACGTACGACCCCGATAGGGGTCGAAGAGGTTTTTTGGGTTGGCTCGTGCTATAAACGTTCAATCACGCTGTGATTGGGGGGAGAAGATTTAAATGTGACTAGAAAATCCTTTCAAGCACAAAATCCAAAAAGCAGCACTACCTTTTATTTTTCATACAGTTGTGACTTTCATTTTATTAGATTTCTCTCCTGATTCATTCACCACGAGATTGGAACCAGCACTCTAAAATATGCATTGTTCATATTTTAAAGATATATCCCATCACCACATACACTTTGACCTTCATATATCCAACTCCCTTTAACTAAACATAAGAGGAATTTACGTGGGATCACATCGTAACATTCCCATCCTTTATAGTAATTAGGTTTACGTATTATTAATTCTTGAACAACGGTATCTTTTTTATTCTCAAAGTCATGATATTTTGTCATTATTGTATCATACTTAACTATATCAATTCCTTTATCTTCTTCGTAATGCTTTCTAATTTCTGAATAATAAGGAAACCTTTCAATCTCAGGCGAAACCTTTTTTATGGCCTTCAACATATCCTTAAAATCTGAGGTACTGTACCACAAATACGCATCCTTATTCAATAAGTAATTCATAGAATGTGCAGAATCACCTGTATTGGAATCAAGAGTAGTTTTCGATACCAAAAGATAGAGACGGTTAGGTTGTGCTCTGCTGTCTGCGGTGAGTGACCTTTCTTTAAATCCAATGAGAATCGGGTCTTGTATAGAAATGGTATCTAAGAAACAAATAGGGAGATTATTATTATACGCACCGGTAAGTGGATGATACTTGGGTATTGAGTTTGATTTGGGCTGCTGCGCACTACAAACAGTACACATAGAAAACATCAGAATCAATACTATAGATGTGTAATTCATATTCTCATATCTCAGAGTCAGGTGAATTGATATCAAAGACAAGCATTGACGGTTAATTACATTTATTCTCAATTCGTTATCATTGTGCTGCCATCGCTTCCCTACAACTTCTTCCTATACTTCACATACCATAGCGTAACAATCACCAAGATATTGCTACTCAATAAGATAGTAAAGAGTACTTTGGTTCCTGTCGGTATTTGATGCGAGGATGCACAGCCAACTACCCCGATAAAACACAGAGCTGTGAAGATCAGGGAAAAGGCAATAATTCCGAGCTGTAGTAGAGCTCTCACGGTATCAAATCCTTATGGTTAATTCTTGCTTTTATTTGTATTCGGCATTGGCTTGATGCTTCGACAAGCTCAGCAT
>JBPOHH010000461.1:0-2547 GCA_052035765.1 Bacteroidota bacterium | reverse complement strand
CTTCGGCACCGTCTGCTTCTGCCACATCGACAATTGCAGCCATCGTCCAGACCATACTCCCGACCTCTTCTTCGAAGTCCTGCTTGAGCATCGTATATTCATATCTATCAGCCGAATACTGCGTTTCGGCTAGCGCATTCATCACTTCATAGCGTATTTCTTTGTCCGGATAATGCAATTTCGCGCGCAATAATTCTGTCGCCTGCTTGCCGCCTATCTCCTTCATAATGCGGATAATTTTCTTGAGCGCGCTCCTGCTTTGTCCCGTTCGGGAGAAATGACGGTCTAACTCCTGCAGCACCGGCAGCCCGATCGTCGTGAGCGCGGCGGCTGCCACATCTCCATATATTTCAGAGGGTAAAGACTCCATGAGGTAATGCCAGAATTCCGAACGTTTCAGGCGACCCGAGGCGAGAATTGCCGCTTTTTTCACTTTAGGTGACTCGTCTTCCAATAATTCCTGCACCAAACGAAATGACTGAAACCTACTCGACTCGCCAAGAATCGTCACGGCACGCTCACGGTCGGAGGCACGGGATGAACGTGCAAGTAGCGTCAATTCCTCCACTTGTATTTTCTGTCCATGCGCCGAACCATTCTGAAACGCAAGATGCCGACCTATATGCGGAAAAAGCTGATCTAATAAATTCTGCGCCGCCGCAAGCGCAGCACCACTCGATTGTCGGATTCTGTCCTGTAATAACTCCGCGACCGAACGTATGCTTTGCATCCCGGTGACCGAACTGCTGCGTTCCTCCAACGTGGACTTGAGCATGATCCGGTAATTTTCATATAATGTATAGGCACTTTTACGCCAAAGGAAGAGTATTCCCAAAAATACAAACGTACAATGCACGAGCGTGGCACCGGGAATGAGCGTAAAGCCAAGCAGTACAAGTCCCGTAACAATAATCGCTAAATGACTGATAATTCCCTCGACCTTCGCCTGCACGTCAAGCTGTAATTCCGAGGCGAGCGGCTGGTAGAGAATTCTGAATGACGCACCGTCAATCGCCTTGCGCACCGCACGCTCGATGAGCTTGTTGAAGGCGATAAAAATAAAAAACAGCGAACCGTTAATACCGTAAATCGAACCCGTCACCGCGGCAAGTGCCATTACACCAAGCACTAATGTCGGCAGGAGCGTGAGCCCGAGCTTCATACCATACTGCTTGAGCAGTTTCGCCGAAAGCAAGGACATTACGAGTTCGACGACCTTTACCATCGCAAAAAATATCCCGATAAATCTCGTCAGCTCTTCCTTGGTCACAAAGCGGATACGCGTCAAGCTCAGGTAAAAATAATCGGTAAAATACGCCGCCATCATCGACACGGCAGCCACCGCAAAAATGAGCACAAAATAGCGGTTTTTCAAAAGAGTTGAAAACGGAAACGACGGCGGACGCACACCGGCAATCGTGCGGGAAGCAGTAAGATTTTCAGGGAATTTAGCAACGATAATCCGAAGCAGCACGAGCGAACAAAGCATCCCACCGACGGCGAAGAATAGTAAATCCGTCGTATCATGGAGCATCGGTATAATCACCGGAATCGATAAGTATCCGATAATAGAGGAAATAATCTCACCCGTACTCAACAGACCGAAGAGCCGCTTGCCCTGCCGGAGATTAAACATCCGCAACGCAAGCCCCCAAAACTCAAGATACGACAGCGAGAAAATTGTAGCCAGACAAGCAAAAAGAAGAAAGGTAATTTCCTTGCCGGCATTCATCTTGAAGCCGACAATTAACGCAGAAACAAGAGTTATGAGGAAAATCAGCGTTCCCGTAAAAACTTTTGACAATTGATACTTACGCTGTACCCGCGTATAAATCATCCCCGTAATATAGCCAATGACACCCGAGGCGATATACGCGTAGGGCAACGATGCCACACCAAATTCTCGAATAAAAAGTGCATTCGCCGGTGCGAAATAAAATGCGAGCGATGCGCCTATCACAAACGAGTGAATCAATAGCAATCCCGTCGCCAAGCCCTCGCCGGACTCGATATTCATGAAATTCAATATTGATTTTTTGGATGATTGCATATTGAGCGCGTATTATTCTACCCGACCGGTGCCTGATAGATTGCCGAAGGAGGAAAATCCATGCGTTCATGCGGAACAGCAAAGAGCAAATTTTTGTCGGTCATTAGTCCCGCCCGCAGGAATGCAACTACCCGAAACGACGTGGCTTGGTACATATCGTCAATCGCTTTTTCATCTTCGCAATCGACGAGCATGTAGTCCACTCCCTCGGTTGATTCTCCGATATAATCGACGAGTTTTTCGAGGTCAACTCTATTATTCATCAGCCCGGCCGGTGTGAGCGAGAAACTGAGAATGAATCGCGACGACTCAAATCCCGGAAGGTAGCCGTAGAAATGTTCGCACAAAAAGCCCGTATTATTGAGCAAATTATGCAGCGATATCACATTATTCGGATGTACAATCCCGCGTCTTACCCGCGAGCCGCGTTCCATTCCAAGCAGCGAAGTATAAATAGACACAAGGGTTTGTAGCTTAAAGCCCGCCCAGTCTGGATG
>JBPOHH010000868.1:0-1963 GCA_052035765.1 Bacteroidota bacterium | reverse complement strand
AACGTCATGTTCCGCAATCCCGTGATGTTTACCGTCGAAATCGGTACAGCCGTCATGCTTGCCGTCTGCGTGTGGATACTCATGGGTGAAAAATCGCAAGGAAATTTGATCTATAATATCACAGTATTTCTCGTATTACTTCTCACGCTGCTGTTCGCAAATTTCGCTGAAGCAATCGCCGAAGCACGCGGGAAGGCGCAAGCCGACAGTTTACGCAAAACGCGCGAAGAAACACCTGCGCGGCTTGAAAACGGGAAGGTGGTCAGTTCGTCCGAACTCCGCAAAGGCGACATTGTCATATGCGAAGCAGGTGACGTCATTCCCACCGATGGTGAAATAATCCAAGGACTTGCCACGATCGACGAGTCGGCAATTACCGGTGAATCGGCGCCCGTGATTCGCGAATCCGGCGGCGATAAATCTTCGGTGACCGGTGGCACGCAAGTACTGTCGGATAGGATTGTCGTTAAGGTCACAACCGAACCGGGCGAAAGCTTCCTCGACAAAATGATCGCCCTCGTCGAAGGCGCATCCCGCCAAAAAACGCCGAACGAAATCGCGCTGACTATCCTCCTTGCTGGATTTACGCTTGTCTTTATTATCGTCTGTATCACGCTCAAGCCGTTCGCTGATTTTGCGAATACTCCTATTACGATAGCAGCGTTTATCTCTCTTTTTGTGTGTTTAATTCCCACGACTATCGGCGGTCTGCTTTCGGCAATCGGTATCGCCGGTATGGATCGCGCTCTCCGGGCAAATGTGATAACGAAATCCGGGAAAGCCGTTGAAACTGCGGGGGATATTGATGTTCTGCTGCTCGACAAGACGGGCACAATTACTATTGGCAATCGCAAAGCAACGAGTTTTTATTCTGCCAGTGGAGTCGATGAGTTTTTGTTTATTAAACAATGCCTGCTCGCATAATTATACGACGAAACGCCGGAAGGGAAGTCGATAGTAGAATTAGCCAAAGAAAAGGGAGTGACTGTTCCGTCAAACTTCGACGCGACGCGCACAACGCTCATACAATTCACGGCAGAAACACGGTCAAGCGGCATTGATATCGCCGGAACATCACGTATTCGCAAAGGCGCTTTCGATGCAATTAAACGCATGAGCGAAGCTGCGGGGAATGCTTTCCCAAGCGATACTGCCGAACGTGTGCGAATAATTTCAAGCAATGGTGGAACGCCGCTGGTACTGAGCGAAAATGAAAAAGTATTGGGTGTAATTGAATTACAGGATATCATCAAAACAGGTATCCGCGAACGCTTCGAGCGTCTTCGGAAAATGGGTATCAAAACCGTGATGGTGACCGGTGACAATCCGTTGACTGCAAAATTCATCGCCGAAAAAGCCGGTGTCGATGACTTTATCGCCGAAGCAAAGCCCGAAGATAAAATGAATTACATTCGCAAAGAACAAGCCGAGGGACGCCTCGTGGCAATGATGGGCGACGGCACGAACGATGCGCCGGCTCTCGCACAAGCAGATGTTGGCGTCGCGATGAACAGCGGGACACAAGCTGCAAAAGAAGCCGGCAATATGGTCGATCTCGACAATGACCCGACCAAACTCATCGAAGTAGTCGAAATCGGCAAGCAATTACTCATGACCCGCGGCACGCTTACGACCTTCTCGATTGCTAATGATGTAGCCAAGTATTTTGCGATTGTTCCCGCACTGTTTATAGCGTCGATTCCTGCACTTCAGGGATTGAATATTATGCGGCTCCATTCACCGGAAAGTGCTATCCTGTCAGCAGTTATCTTTAATGCGATTATTATTCCTATGCTCATTCCTCTTGCGCTCAAAGGTGTGGCGTACAAGCCGATTGGCGCCTCGGCACTGCTCCGGAGAAATTTACTTGTCTATGGTTTGGGCGGCGTGCTTGTGCCTTTTGTGGGAATTAAATTAATTGACCTTTTTGTTGCAGTATTTATCTAATTATCAACCATGAAAA
>JBPOHH010000024.1:0-7165 GCA_052035765.1 Bacteroidota bacterium | reverse complement strand
TTTATGGAGCATATTCTAGTGTCAATTCTCTCTTACTTGGAGAATTCAGCCGCGACGCGCTCGGGAATAATGGTGTAAAATTGAACATGGAATTCACCGGTAAAAACGTAAAATCAGCGCTCGGCGTTCGCTACTTTTCCCCGGAATTCCGTTCGCCTTTTGGGAATAATTTCGGAGAATTCCCCTCACCGAGCAATGAAGCAGGATTCTATGCCGGACTCTTCTGGCGCAGCATTCCCGGGCTCGAACTCATGGGATATGCTGATTTTTATCAATCTCTTACGCCGCGATTCGGCATGTATTCACCCACCCGCGGAGCCGATATTTTAGCCGAATGCCGGTGGAAAATCACCCGTCCAACACTTGCCGTGATGCGCTTCCACACGGAGAATAAAACAGACGGATTCACGGGAGAGGATGGTATGCGGGGAGTCTATCAGCGCACAGTTACTTCACTTAGAGCAGAAGTGCAACATGAGGCAACGCCGGAAATCCGCACCCGCTTTCGTTTGGAAGCAGTGTATTGTGACTTTGAACGCGTGCAGCCGCGGGAAGTGGGTGTTGTGAGTTTTGCCGAGATGTGGTGGCGGAGCGAACGCTGGAAAATAGGCGCGCGTATTGCGTATTTTTCGACCGACAGCTATGCGTCGGCGCGGTGGACATTCGAACCGTCCGTGCCCGGTGTGCTGGGGAATCCTGCTCTCTACGGCAATGGCACAAGGTCGTTTATTCTGTTGAATTATAAGCCGATACCGCAGTTGTCACTAGCAGCCAATTACACCGTCACCGCCAAAAACAGCGTGACGTCGTTCGGGAGCGGCACAAGTGAGATTGAGGGGAATGCCGAACAGAAGTTTATTTTTCAGGTGGATGTATCGTTGTGAAAATTGATATGGTGCGAGTGTTGGTACTTGCGGGATATTATTCAGGTTCGTAAGATGGATGGTTAATTCGATAGAATCACCTAACTCCTTGGATTCAATGCTGATGATTGTACTCTAATATGAAATTTATCGACCGAATGTTCTGCCTTTTCAATATTTTTGCAATGAATTTTTAGCCACTTTTTAATCTATCGTATTACTACTCCTCTGAAACCCCAATTCATCAATGATGCGAAGGGCAAACGTTCATTCGTTATTCTGACGGCAAAAGAATTTGATGCAATTATAGAAGAACTCGAAGACGCAGAAGATGTGCGCCTGTATAATGAAGCAAAGAAAGAAGATACGGGTGAACGAATTTTGTTTTCCGAATATGTAAAAAACAGGGAAATGAAAAATGCCTAACTATGTAACCGTCTTATCTAATCATTCTCGAAAACAATTAGATAAACTCTCAGATCACATTGCGGCACCTATTCTCGATGCTATAGGTCGTTTGGAGGAGAACCCAAGACCAATGGGCTACAAAAAGCTCAAAGGTTCGACAAGCTATAGAATTCGAGTCGGCGACTATCGTATCATCTATGATATTTTCGATACTATTCTTGTTATCGAAGTAATTACGCTTGGTCACCGCAAAGATATGTACCAATAAACTTGTGGGCACTAATTTCAAGCCATGAACGCAGGAGTCACGAACTGCACCATACACCATTACCCCCAAAAACAGCCGTATGGATCTGCTTCAACCGCCGCAAGGAATTCCCGAACGGTTCGTACTGCAGGCAAAGCCCGATACGAATGCCATTTCAAGTCTGATTTCATCCAAAACACCTTCCAAAAGTTCTTGGATTTTACATACGTTGCTTTCGCAAATGGAGATTCCTGTATTACGGAAGGATTCTCCCATTCCGGTCTAATTTCATAAATAACAATGCTTTGGTTGTCTATTCTATATCCAATGTCCACCTGATCTCTGATATGTTCGGGCGGTCGTCTTCTCTCTAAAAAATTCTCTAAATCCTCAATTATCATGAGAGTTTGCAGGGCGTCCATCATATTTTTATCCGTATAATTCTTATAATTTGCACTTTGATTGTAAGCTGAATTCCACTTTCTACTCTCGTTGTCTTGGAGAATATTTTAACGCAAAGGCGCAGAGGACGCAAAGAATATCCTCAGCGCCCTTTGCGTAAACCTTTGCGTACTTTGCGGTTAAATCACCCTAATTCCGCAAAACCTACCTTCTTATACACTTTTCTCAGCGTGCGTCGTGCGCGGTTGCGTGCGGTCTCTGCTCCTTTGGCGAGCAGGGCGTTGAGCATCGTGGTATCGCTTCGGAGCTCGAGGAAACGTTCGCGCATCGGGCGCATGAATCCTACCATCGCCTCTGCCGCTGCTTCTTTGAATTCTGCATAGCCGAGACCTTCGAATTCACGTTCAATTTCAGCATTCGACTTGCCTGTGGCTGTCGAATAAAGTGTCATCAGATTCGCTACACCCGGACGATTTTTCTCGTCAAATCGAATATCGGTGCCGGAGTCAGTGACCGCGCGCTTGATTTTCATGCGGATTGCATCGTCCGAGTCGGAGATAAAGAGCGTAGCTTTCTCATTTTTATCGGACTTGGACATTTTCTTGGTGGGCTCCTGCAAGCTCATCACGCGCGCTCCTACAGGCGGAATGAACGGTTCGGGAACGGTAAATGTCGGCGAATACCGGAAATTAAACCGTTCGGCCAGATTCCTCGTGAGCTCAAGATGCTGCTTTTGGTCATCGCCAACGGGTACTAAATCTGCCTGATAAAGGAGGATATCGGCAGCCATGAGAACAGGATAGGTAAAGAGCGCGACATTATTATTCTCGGAATTATCGCTTGATTTGTCCTTGTATTGGGTCATCCGGCTCGCCTCGCCCATACCGGTGATGCTGCCAAGGACCCAGGTAAGCTGTGTATGCTCGGGCACATGCGACTGTACGAACAGCGTACACACGTCGGGGTCAATTCCGCAGGCGATATATCCTGCTGCAATATCGAGCGTTCGGCGGCGCAGATCGGCCGGCGTCTGAGGTACGGTAATTGCATGTAAGTCAGCCACCATAAAGAAACATTCATACTCGTGTTGCAGCGCCACCCAATTGCGGATTGCCCCCATATAATGACCAATCATGAGCACACCGGAAGGCGTGATTCCACTTAAAATAACGGATTTTTTCTGTTCTTCCATAGGTTAATATCCTTAAAATTGACGCATACAACGATAGTTTTTCAAGCGCGAAAATACGTTTTTTGGGTGAATAGGCGGGTGTGGTGGGAATTTTCTACGGCAGTGATTGCCTTTTACCGCATCACCACAAGCTGGCGTGTGAAAATAGACTTCGAAGTAGTAATTCTCAGAAAATACACACCCGACGGTACCGGCAAACCGCTGATATCCTTACCGTTCCACTCACCATTGCTCATACCCGCGCCAAGGAATGCAATCCGCTGACCAAATGCCGAATATACCTCAATTGTCGCAGGAGCAGATAGTTGAATGTGAACAGTATTATTCGTAGGATTCGGTGAGAGTTCGATTGTTTCTTCCTGAGTATCATCTTCACTCACACTCAGCGGGGCACTCGAAAATGCCGCTTGACTGAAGGCATAATACGAACCGCTTGGTGACTGCACAAGCATGCGCGCGCGAACCATGTACTCTGCTCCAAACGGAGCAACCGAATCCGTCCAATGCGTTAGAGGAGAAGCAATTACCGCTACACGTTCAAATCCTGTCGGTGCTACTTTCCTATACACATAATACTCCTCCACGCTCTCCGGTGACGGCGTCCAATCAAGAGAAACCATCTCGGTCGTGAGTTGCGTGCGTTTGAGATTTTTGGGTGGCGCGATGATATTCATCGTGAGGGTCGGGTCGCCGAGAAGCGTAATATGTGTACCCCGTGCGTAGGTATTGCCTGCATACATCAGCCCGTCGTTATTTTGCGTGAGCCGCGCGCATTCACCGAGGGTTGATCCCATGCCGAGCGGATGTACGCGCCAGATCGGACGTCCGCTCCACATCGTGGCAAGAGCAGCAGGCTTGGAGGCAAGCGCCGCGCGGAGCACGTTATTCTGCGAATCCCAGTCGCCTAAATAGCTGCCGAAGAGCATCATGAATACGGCAGGAACGGGGGATTTGAGAAAGTCATCCGAACTCCCTACGCCACCGATACTTGTATAGACTCCCGGGCCGCAGCCATACGCCCAGAGATAGGGCTTTTGAGCCGAGGAAGCGAGTAATTTCCCGTTAGAAATATTGCCGTTACCGACGAGTCCGCCGAAATTACTCCACCCTGCCTGCGCGAATGCCTCGCCGCCGTAAACGCCGAAATTATCATCAATTATTGCTTTCGATTCCGGCGCAAGCTCCTTGGTACGATAGCGGATATTACGCTCCAGATAGTCGGCAAGGAGTTCGGTCTCCGTCTCGGATGCAGCCGGCATATCATAAAAATCGACGCGTCCAATGGCTAAATCAATATCGCTGATGATCGATGATTGGTCGAATTTTCCGTCGAGACGTTTGTTCCAGTTCTGCGAACGTTCCCCCATTGTATCGACCACATACAGATCCGACCACCGCGCGTCGATGGACGATGGGAAGACATCACCATAAAAACAATCAGCTGCCCACGCGCCATGATGATTCGTGTGATTATCGGGAGCGAAATTCCCTGAGTACGGCACTGCTACACGCCCAAACAGAAATACCGAGGTGAGAGATTTATCGGCGTCATATTCTTTTTGAATAATTGACTTTACCTGCCGCACTTTTTCACGGGAGAATGTTTCGGCGCGCGGTACCAGCCGCTGCACTACCGTCCAGCCGTCGCCGACTAGCGCCTGTTCGTATCGCGCGATAAGCGAAGCAAGTGCTTGACCGGTAAGCGAGTCGATAATGAGGAGAACTTTGCCGCGGGTGTCTGCGCGGGGAAGGTGGATCCCCGAGGAAATATAACCATACCCGGTGATGCGTTTGCCGTTCACCATTGATTCTTTGGCGATTTGATACTCATATTCGGTAGCGGTTTGTACTGTTGAATCGGTAAATTCAGTAGCTTTCGTCGAGAGTTCGATGAGGTCTGTCCAGTAATTTTGAGAGGGTAATTTTCGGCTCACTGTGTAGGATAATGCAGTCGTATCAGGGAGCCAGGAGAGGGTAACAGAGGGAGTATGCGAAGATGAAACTGCAGCAGACAACGATACTGAATAAGTACTTACGCCGGCAGCGACCTGTGCAGACGCTGCGAAAGCAGACGTGAGAATAAGAAAGAGGGCTGCGCAGATAGAGTTCATACTTCTTGAGTGTCTGTGATGGATAGAATACCTCCCTGTGGCGGCTCTTAGACTTTGCTATCCAATAATTTGTTTCCTTTCGGTTGAAAATATCTATTTTTGAGCCAAATTTTAGTACATTAAAACAGTATGCATCTCCAATGAGTTACGATTCCCGGTTGCCCGGTGGCGCTGACAGAATCCACTCATCAGGGAACATATCCCCATGCAAGATCAATTCGTATGAAACCAAAGCTCGCTACAGTCGCCGTCGTCAGCACGGTCTTCGAGGCAGATTTACTCCGTTCGCGGCTCGAAGGCGAAGGTATCCGCGCCTTTATTGCCAATAAAAATCTCGTCGGGATGAATTGGCTCTATTCGAATGCCGTCGGAGGTGTACGAATAGAAGTCGAATATCATAATGAGGAAGCTGCCCGCGAAATAATAGCGCTCCTTCAAGCGCAGGAATTCGCACTTGATGCCTCCTCCGATGACTGGGGATGCTGCCCTGAATGCGGAAGTAACCGCATAGAATTCATACCGGATAAGCGTTCGATGGCCTTCTCGTGGCTCTTAGCAGGAATACCTCTGCTCTTCCCGCAGGAGAAATACCGATGCCATCACTGCTTTCACGAATGGAAAGAATGGAAAGAATAATTACCCGAATTCCCACCTCTCCCTCAAGGATTGCATTATGAATCGACGATTATTTTTGAAGGCAAAATTTACGGGGCAACCCGCTGAATCTCTCGCAGGGGCAGGAGTCGAGAAATTCACCGGACAATTTACCGAACTCCATGCAGCGCACCTGCTTCGGAGACTGACATTCGGTTTTCCAAAATCGAAAATTGCCGAGTATGCCACCCTTGGACCCGAGGCAGCTGTGTCCAAAATCTTGGACACCAAAACGAATCTGCCGAAGCCCACCTTGCCGGGAACGGAGATATCGTGGCTGGAATTCCCCCGAGACGGCGCTAATGACCCGATGTATATCCGGTATATCAAAGCATGGTGGATGCAATGGCTTGCCACGCCGAACCCTTCAATTCTCGAAAAAATGACCGTTTTTTGGCATAATCATTTCGTGTCGGAATCCGAAGTCGTCTATGACAGCCGCTACATGTACAAGCAAAATGTACTCCTCCGCACGCATGCCCTCGGGAATATTAAAACACTTGTCACCGCAATTACCACAGACCCCGCGATGCTGCGCTATCTCAATGGAAATACAAATAGTAATACCAAGCCAAATGAAAATTATGCGCGGGAGTTGCTCGAACTCTTCACCATCGGCAAAGGACCCGAAATCGCTCCGGGAAATTATACTCATTACTCCGAACACGATGTGCAGGAGGCTGCGCGTGTGCTCACAGGCTGGTCGGATGATGAGTTTTATGCAACCTCGAAATTCACCGCCAACCGCCATGACACCAAGGACAAGCAATTCTCGGATTGTTTTCGCTCGACCATTATCAAAGGACGCAGCGGAGCCACCGCAGGCGCTGATGAACTCCGCGACCTGATTGCCATGATCTTCTCGATGGATGAAACGGCGCTGTTTTTCTGCCGGAAACTGTACCGGTATTTCGTGCATTATGAGATAAGTGAATCAACGGAACTAAATGTAATTAAGCCACTTGCGGAACTATTACGAACAAGTGATTATGAAGTGCGGCCGGTACTGGAGGCGCTGTTTTTATCAGCTCATTTTTATGACACGCAGCTCATCGGCGGTATGATTAAAAACCCGCTCGACTTTATTATCGGACTTGTGCAGCACTTCCCGCTCGGGATGCCGTGGGACTCAATGGGTGCGTATAATTTTTATGACCGATATCGCAGCATTGCGGCGGGATTGCAGATGGAGCTCATGGAACATCCCAATGTAGCGGGCTGGGCGGCCTATTACCAAGCTCCTAATTTCTATGAATTGTGGATTACCTCGGCAACGCTCCCGAATCGC
>JBPOHH010000643.1:0-13471 GCA_052035765.1 Bacteroidota bacterium | reverse complement strand
ATCAAAAAACCCTTTGACCGAAAAAGTCAAAGGGTTTTTTGTAAATAACATAATTGTAAATCAATTACTTACACATTAAACCTAAAATACAGTACATCACCATCCTGCACAATGTATTCTTTGCCTTCAACGCGGTAGAGGCCGGCGTCCTTCACGGCTTGTTCGCTGCCTAAGCGGGAGACATCGGCATACTTCATCACTTCAGCGCGGATAAATCCTTTTTCAAAATCGGTATGAATTGCGGCTGCTGCTTGCGGGGCAGTCGAATTTTTCTTGACAGTCCAGGCGCGCACTTCTTTTTTACCTGCGGTAAGATAGGTGATAAGTCCAAGTAATGTATATGCTTCGCGGATGACGCGGTCGAGACCTGACTCTTCCATGCCGAGATCTTGTAAAAACAGCTCACGGTCTTCCGGCTCAAGTTGGGCGATTTCGGCTTCAATTTTTGCGCAGATGGGCACGCAGAGAGCGCCTTCTTCTTTGGCGATTTCACGTACTTGATCGATGTATTTGTTGCCGTTCTTGAGGCCGTCTTCATCGGTATTAGCTATATACATCACCGGTTTATCGGTGAGGAGGAAGCATTGTTTGACGATGGCGACGATTTTCTCATCATCGCGTTTAAAGAGGCGTGCTTGCTTACCGGAATTGAGGTGTGCTTTGAGTTCGGCGAGGATTTCCATTTCTTCCTTGGCTTCTTTATCTTGTCCGCGTGCTTTTTTATTCACATTTTCCATGCGTTTTTCGACCGATTCGACATCTTTGAGCATGAGTTCTGTTTCGATAGTCTCGATATCCGACTTCGGGTTGATCGTATTATCCACATGGATCACATTTTCATCATTGAAGCAGCGTACGACATGAGCCACGGCATCGGTCTCGCGGATATGGGAGAGGAATTGGTTGCCGAGGCCTTCGCCGCTTGCAGCGCCTTTGACGAGTCCGGCGATATCGACGAATTCCATAATCGTCGGGACAGTGCGGAGCGTCTGATAAATTCCCGAGAGGACATCAAGGCGTTTGTCAGGTACATTCACGACGCCGACATTGGGGTCGATGGTGCAAAAAGGGTAATTGGCGGCTTCGGCTTGATTCGAGGTTAAGGCATTAAATAATGTGGACTTACCGACATTTGGCAAACCCACGATTCCACAGGCGATTCCCATGCTTTCTTTCTGATTGTAGAGTGTAATATTGAATTTAGTACGGCAAAAATACGAACTTCATTCCAAAAGCGCCCTCATTACTGTTCGGGGCTATTTTTAAAGCGAAAAAATTAGTATTTTTACGCTTGGTTTAATAATAGTTGGACGAAGAGTTTCGGGCAGATTGTGTCGTTCGGATACCTTGGAATTTCATCCGGCAGTCAACGAGGCATAGTGTCTTGAAGCTGTAGTTTAGTGGGAAAGCATGTTATGAGTAAGATTCCTCAGCACATAGTAGATATCGTAGCCCGGGCTTCATCCGACAAAGAACGGGTGAAAATTCTGACCAATTCTGCGGAGGACATGCTTAATCCGGATGTACATCTCTCCAAAACCCTTGCTTTGGAAGCACGCACGCTAGCCGAGACCATCAACTTCAGTGAAGGAATTGCCCATGCCTACAATATTCTTGCAGGATGTTCCTACCGTTTAGCTGAATACCAAACTGCCATAGAATTAAGTACGATAGCGCTGCAGCTCTGCGAAGAAATCGAGTATGAATATGGTGCTGCATTTGCCCTCAACACTATAGGTGCCGTTTCGATTAATACCGGTGAATTACCGCATGCTCTTGAGAGTTTTTTAAAGAGTCTCTCTATTCGGGAACGGATATCACATCAGCAGGGGATAGCCACTTCACTGATGAATATTGGCAATGTCTATCAGGCATTAGGGGATCATTCAAGAGCGCTTGAGTATTTCATGAAGAGTCTCGCGCTCCGTGAAAAGATTGGAGATAAGTCGGGAATCGGAACGTCGCTCACGAATATTGGCGGGTGTTATGCAATCTTGGGTGATTATGATACCGCTCTCGATTATTTTCTGCAAAGTCTTGAAATTAAACAGGAAATCGGTAACCGACAGGGGATTATTTTCACACTAATCAGTATTTCAGAAGCGTATCTGGCGGTTAACAACACCAAGCAGTCGATCGAATATGCCGAGCGGAGCTATAATTTATCAACCGAAATGGAGAATAAGCTTGGACAATCGATTGCCCTCCATTGTATCGGGCTCGCCCTTGAGCAGGCAGGTGACTTCCGGAAAGCGCTTGATGTGATGCATCGCAGTCTCAGTATCCGACTCGATATCCATAATCCTGCCGGTGAAGCTGAGTCATTGATGGCAATAGGTCGGATATCGATGCGCCTGGGTACCATCGACACGGCATTACATCATTTTCATCAGGCACTTACAATTGCTGAGCATATTCAGCACAAGATGATTCGTATTAAAGTTAATTACGAGCTGGCCGAGCTCTACAGGAAAGTCGGCGATTACACAAAAGCGTATCAGTATTTTGATGATTTTTTCAAACTCAAAGAAGAAACGCTCGGCGATGAATCTCGGCGGAATATGAAGAACCTCCAGGTGATTTATCAGGTAGAACAGGCAAAGAAAGAAGCCGATATCTATCGTATTCGAAATAATGAGTTAGCAGAACTAAATCAACGCCTTACCGAACTCAACACCGAAAAGAACGAGTTCCTCGGTATTGCTGCGCATGACCTTAAAAATCCTCTTTCGAGTATAATGCTGACTGCTTCGACTGTCAAGAATTATTTTAATAAAATGACGAGCGAAGAGGTGATACAGCAGATGCATTCCATAGAGAAAACTGCTGAGCGTA
The DNA here is from genome assembly GCA_052035765.1 of Bacteroidota bacterium. Lineage (GTDB taxonomy): Bacteria > Bacteroidota > Ignavibacteria > Kapaibacteriales > UBA961 > JADJXV01. Next base: position 10,636 of record JBPOHH010000643.1, on the reverse strand, counting down.
TGCGTAAGATTATCTCAAATTTTCTGGATATCTATACTATTGAATCCGGTACGATTAACCTCTCCTTACAGCATTTTGACTTGATTCCTGCCGTTAGTAATGTCATCGATGATTATAAAAAAGCAGCAGATGTGAAGAATATCCGCCTGGAATTCATAACAGAAAATCTAACGCATTCGATACCGGTTTTTGTCTATGCGAACTTCAACTCAACGGTCGAAATAGTCGAAAATCTTGTTTCTAATTCGATAAAATTCTGCCATTCGGGAAGCACTGTTCGCATTAAAGTATCCGTACTTCAGGATAAGTCCTTTGCCCGGCTGGAAGTCATAGATAATGGACAAGGACTCACCGAAGAAGACAAGTCAAAACTCTTCGGAAAGTTTGCCCGGCTCTCGGCACGTCCGACGGCGGCTGAAGATTCCACGGGATTAGGTCTGTTTATAGCCAAAAAACTCGTCGAATCGATGAAAGGTCGAATTTGGTGCGAAAGTACCTACGGTGATGGCGCTCGATTTGTCGTCGAGCTGCCTCAACGGTAAAGATGCCTGATACTACTTTCAGCTGAAAGGGAAAAGTACCATCCATCATCATAATTTGTTTACAATTTTTTATTCAATAACTATCATACTTTATGACTCGGTTTTACAGCATTGCCCTTGGTATTCTTGTTGCTCTGTGTTCTACAACTCCTGTATTTTCTCAGAAATACAAGGAAATGATGAACGACCCTAATGTTAATTTTTATGATGTAGTACAAGAGGCGGACGCGTATTTTGCACAGCGCGACAAAGGGAAAGGAAGTGGTTGGGCGCCGTATCAACGATGGAAACACTCCATGGAAAGCCAGTATTATCCCTCCGGCGTGCGGAATCAAAGCTCTCCGTATTTCGCCCGGGAAGCGTATCAGAAATTTGTGGAAAGTTCACAAAAGAATGCAGCGAGAGTATCTGCTTCCGAATCAGGCTGGAAAGACCTCGGACCCTATACCATCGACAAAATATCCGGTCATTATGCTCCCGGTCTTGGTCGAGTTGAATGCTTCTATGTCTATCCGAATGATACGATGAAGATATTTCTGGGGTCACGCAGCGGCGGCTTCTGGCGCACCGTCGACGGTGGACGCCATTGGGAAGGCACGACGGATTTTCTTCCTGCCAGCGGAGTCAATACAATAGCTGTCTCACCAACGAATCCCAATCAGGTATTGATTAATGTACGTAATGCCAATAACGGTGTCACGCATGGCATCTATCGTTCACTCGATGGCGGCATCACCTGGAGCAGTACAAAATTTAATCCGACAAATCTTAAAAAAGGCGGTCTCGGCAGTAATTTCAGTATCAACAGAGTCGTGTACAGTCCTCATGTACCGGGTATGGTATTTGTCACAGCCAGCGATGGTCTGTATCGGTCTACCGATAATCTCGATACCTGGACGAAAGTTACCAACGGAAGTATCTCCGAAATTGATTTCCATCCTTCAAATACAAGTCTCGTCTATATTTATGACTATTATTATTGGGGTTCAAATAAAAACGTCATCCTCCGCTCGGTCAATCAGGGGCAAACATTTGCTCCAACGAATACGATAGTCGGAAATAATGATAATACGTCCGTTACGCTTGCTGTCAGTACATTCGGCTGTCAGGATTGCCTCTTCTTTGCTTCCGGCAATGGCGTCTGGAAGTCCACCGATAATGGGAATAGTTTTACGTTTCTCTCCAATCCTAAAACAGGAAACGGGGCGTTTGCTGTCAACGACATGAACCCGGACAATATGCTCACCGGTGGAATTGATGTGGTCGTAAGTGCTGATGGAGGAAAGACATTCCAGCAGAAAACCTGGTGGGCACTCAGCAAGGAACGTCCATTCAACGGACCAAATTATGTTCATGCCGATCTGCGGGAAGCCGAATGCATCAAAGGTGTTTTTTATCTGGCAACGGACGGGTATTTATGCAAAAGTAATGATGGTGGAAATACATGGACACGTCTGAGTGAAGGCACCGGTATCCGTGAAAATTATGACGTAGGTGTCAGTCAGTCAAACAGCTTCCGGAATATTTGCGGTTCACAGGATAATGGACAAAGTCTCTCCACCGAAAACGGTTGGCTCGAAATTTACGGAGCAGACGGTATGGTAGGAATTATTCATCCGCTTAACTACAACTGGATGATTGGTTCCTGGCAAAACGGCGGGCGACTTCGTACGAAGAACGGTTCGGTGTCGAATCAAGTCGTAACACCTCCCGGACAAAAAAATGCTGCATGGGTTGCGCCGCTTCTCTTTGACCCCAATAATCACATGCGGGTCTATTCCTTCTCCGACTCCATCTATGTAAGTGATAATTTTGGAAGTAATTGGACCAATATTGGTCCAACTACCGTAGGCACAGCCCAACAGGCCGTAATCGCTGAGAACAACTCCGATATCATTCTCATCGCCTCGGGCTCTAAGCTGGCTAAATCCATGGACAGAGGCAAGACATTTACAGCCGTTAAAGGTCTGCCAAATTATAGCATTACCGATATCGGTATCGATCCCAATGATGATTATACACTCATCGTTACATACAACAGATATGAACGAGACAGTTCAAAAGTTTTTATTTCACAGGATCTTGGCGCAACTTGGAAAAACATCACCTACAACTTGCACGATATGCCGATCTATTCGGTAGTCATTGACCATACACCGCAAAAGAATATCTATCTCGGTGCCGAAATCGGTGTGTTTACCAAGCCCATGAACGCGACTGAGTGGACGCTCTTCACGACTGATTTGCCGAATATGTCGGTGCTCGATCTTGAACTGCAGTATGGTACGAATGCACTTCGCGCTGCGACCTGGGGACGCGGACTCTGGTCACAAACCCTCGTTGGCAGAAGAGAGTATCCGACTATTCCAATGGTATCAATGAGCGTACTTCCTACCGAAAATCTTCCGGTCGAAAGTGTGCCTCTCCATGTCTCGGCTGCTGTCAAATACAGCGATAAAATCAGCAGCGTCTTTCTCAAATGGTCGAAAGATACCCCGGATGTAAGTACTGTAATTCCAATGTCATTGATAAGCGATAGTACGTACAGAACGCTCGGACCGCTGCCGGATGTCCCCGCCGGAACGAAAATATATTATAAGATCTATGCCGTTGGCTCAAAAAAAGATACGACAGAGACCTATAAATATATGTATACCGTCAATCCATTCAAGTATTGTGATGCCTTAGGCGCTGACGGTACGGGCTCGGACTACATTAATTCTATTCGTCTGGCAGGTGTACAAAATACATCCAAACAAGAAAAATATGCCGATTTTACCAAGACCGTCATTCAGCTCGTTACAGACTCGGTCTATACTCTCCAAATCGGAATGAATTATCACTTTGCTCCCGATACGACCTCGGGGTGGATCGACTATAATCATAATGCAGTGTTTGAGAAAAACGAACAAATCGTAATGTCCGTAATCGACTCCCTGCATCAGTCATACGGTACGTTCCGCGTGCCGCGAGATGTTGCTAAAGACACTACCCGACTTCGCGTCAGGAGTCAGTACAACAGTGAAACTCCTGACCCGTGTGGTACAAGAACAGGGGAGGTCGAAGACTACACGATTATCTTCAAGCATGCACCGCCGAAAGTGACCTTCGCTGTCGATCAGTCTTCGTTGTGCGGACCATCGTATGTTCATTTCACGTATACCGGCGATCCTGCAGACTCCCTGCGGTGGATTCTCTCCAACAGTTCGTATACCTTTACTTCCACCAAGCCCAGCGATTCTATCCGGCTCTCAAATGCAGGCATCTATACACTGAATCTTACGGCATACAACAAAGGTGGTGCAGTACCGGCAGCTCAACCAACTGTGATAACCGTAGTCGTGATTGATACTTCTATTACAAGTATACCCGGCGGACTACGTGCAGGTGCAGACAGTGCACGTTATCAATGGCTCAATTGTGCTGCGAATCATCAGCCGATACCAGGCGCTACGAACCGTACATTTCAGCCGCAGACCGATGGATTATATGCCGTCGAAATTCAGCACAACGGCTGTACGGATACATCGCTCTGCTATACGGTTCTAACAGTTGGAGTAGAAGAAGAGAAGTCGGCGGACAATACACTGAGCGTTTATCCGAATCCAACCTCAGGTGAATTGGAAATTACACTCCCAAATGCAGAAAAAGTGACAGTGTCGGTGTTTGATATACATGGAAAAATACAGTACGAACATTCAGCTGAACAATCCACACGACTCAATCTAAATTTGAATTCACTGCCCGATGGTGCCTACTATCTGAAAATTCAATCAGATACAAATACCATGTACCGTAAAGTGGTGAAAAAGAAAGATTAATACTCTTGAAAAAAAAAACGCCCGAATGGTACTATTCGGGCGTTTTTTTTTTTCGGCATCCGCTTACCTGAATCCCGGTAAGTCACGTTTTTCGATTTTCATATCCTGTAACTGCGGTGCTTTGATACCAAATCGCAGGTAGAACCCCTGACTCGCTCCGATAGGATACCAGGTAAAGCGCAGGTCAAAACAGTCTAAATCTTTGATAATATTGACCGTCGGAGTGTTGAATTGATTGCTGACAAAGTCATAGTTGAACGTCGAACCCACCTTCCATGTCTGCGTCATACTAAAGTCTATAGTAGCCGAGAAATCCAATCGCCGCGTTATCTGATGTTTGAACGGCTGATTATAGGAAAAATTAAGATTCATAGCCACACTCCACGGCATGGTAAATGCACTGTATCCCTCTGTCTGATCGCCGAAAATATCCGCTTGCTTTTCTGTATAATTAATCCTTCGTAAAAATCGCTCACCCACAGTACCGCTGAGAGAATCACTGGTCTTGCTGGTATCATTCGTCGCAGTACCCGGCGCTGCAAGCCCTTGTGAAGAAAATGAAGTAGAGAAATTAAGTGAGAAGAATGTAAGACCAAGAAGCCCCTTGCCGGCGGAAAATAATGATTGCTTGAGGCGAACGGGATATTGCACATTACCATTCGGACTAGTAAAGAGACCCTCATCATACGCCGTAAAGCGTGCGCTGCCATTGATATTCAAAAAGGTGAGTGCCGGCGTGCGAAAAGCCATCGCAATGTCCTGAATATTCATCGAATCGGCATTCAAATCATAGCCGCCGCCTACTTCAAATGAAAATAAATCGATATTACGATCCGGTAATGTATCCTCTTGTGCTACTTTGACTTGGAATGTATTGCCGGCATTGAAGGTAATGCGTTGCTGCGCTCTCGGTCTCGGTGACTCACCTCCGTCTTGATCAAATCGTGAATATTCGATTTCCTGTCCCGAACGCAGATCGGTATATCTTCCAATTTTATCGGTCGTCGATGAAGAATATCCGGGAGTATAGGTGTAATTAAGCGTAGGAATAAATACATGCCGCATCGCTTTTATACCGAAAACATTCGGTTGGAATACGCCGTACAGACGTGTGCCAATCGATACTCCGGCATCAAAACGGTAGTCACGGTAGGGGAGGATGGATTGTTCATACGTCTCAACAAGCGATGAATCTGCCGTATTGATACTCTTAGTTTTTTTTCTGAAAAACCAATTTTCACGGTACGAAATATTGGGTGTAATTGAAAAATAACCTACTTTCGGTGATATTGAAATAGATGGACTATGATTGATAGAATATGAGTCATTGTACGCAAAAGAAGTGTCATATCTGTTTTGAGCTGAATCAACCAGCTTTGATGCCAAACTCTTGGTTAGACTGTACTGCGCACCGGTCTGATAATTAAACGCAATATCACCAATCCAGTTATCGGAGGCGACGAGCTTTTTAAACGGGAAAATCTGCGGCACATTAAACGACATCGTCGGTCGCGTCGAATATGTTCCATTGACGATATTCTGACTTCTTGAAAACGCTGCAGAAAAAGATGTTCCATTATCAAACGACTGCGAAAACGACGCATACGACGATATTTCCTGCTGCACCCGTTGATTAATATCGGTCAAAAATGTACGATTAAAATCCTGCGACGAAAAACTCAGACGCGCCGAGATATTTGCTTGAGGAGTAAGGGTTTGGCGGTGATTAAGGTCGAATTTCCAATTGTCGAGATACGGCGAGTCAGTGTTATCTCGGCGGTGTCCGAAGGAAAGATTGAAGTCACCACTGAGCGATTTCTGATAGACATACCGCGTAGAATTCCTGAGCAAAAATCCCGTTTTTGAGTAAATATTTGCCGAAAACTGCGTGTCGTAGTAGTCAGATAATGCAAAATAATAGCCCAAGTTTTCAAAGGTAATGCCATTAAGATTCGAAAAGAAAAACGTTGGAATCACAATTCCCGACCGCCGACCTGTTTTATTCTCGAAATACAAGCCAAAGGGCAACGCAAAGACAGGCATATCCTCGACATAGACAATTAAAGGGTCGATGAATATGCGGTCATTGGTGATGACTTTCATCTCGGGCGAACCGAAATAAAAGTGCGGATGCGGCTGAGAACAGGTCGTATAGCACCCGTTTTGAATAAATAAGGTATTGTCATTGACTCTCTTTACTTTCGAGCCGAAATAAAACCCGTCCTGGACTTTTGTCTCGCCAAGCGTGATTGTACCACGTTTTGTCTGGAAATTGAACAGTAATTTTTCCCCGACAAACTCCTCACCGCGATCGGTGAATTTTGGATACCCGCTAAATTTTCCGGACGTATCAGCCGCTGCATTTGCCTGCATAGTTGAGGCATTGAAGTCAAACTCGATGACCTCTGCTTCGAGCTTCTGTTCCTTGAAAACTGCCTTCGCCTGCCCGCGTAAGCGCATGGATTTCTTAGACAACGAGAACATCACAGAATCGCGTGCATAGTATGTAACCACAGTATCAAGGTCAGACTTCGACCTGACCGGCAGGGAATCGGCACTGCCGGTTGAATCCGAAGTGCGTAGGCGCACTGATGGATCAACAAGAGTAGCAGATTGTATGTTCATCAGAGAATCTACCTTGCGGAGAGAGTCAATTCGATAGAGTGAATCAGCGGCACGCGCGGTTTTGATTTTTTTGAGTGAATCGACACGGGTGAGGGAGTCGATTTTCTTTCGAAGATCAGTTTTGCGGGGTGCGAATTTCTTTTTGACGGGTGTTTTTGGAGGAACAGTTTTCGTGTTTTGCGGGGGAGACATGAGCGCGCGCGCAGACATTCCGGCTGTGCTAACAGCAAAGATGACGAGAAGAGAGAAAAGAAAGAGAGCGATACGTAGCATCAGAACATTAGTCGAGTTTAATGACAGGTACACCTGAGGGAGCATTGAATTGCAACTGCGGCACCGGTTGGTTGATTTTCATATCCGAGAGAGTCATCTCAGCAGTTGCATTGTTTTCCGGAGACTGAATCAACACTTCATGTGCGAAATTAACACCGTTGATATTCTTGAAGTTACTGTACTTTACATTAAGAAGCAATTTTCCCTCGGGCGATTTTTTCTGGAACTGTACCATGGCTTGTTCTTTAAGGGAAAACACCACATACTCCGCGCCTAAAGTTTCAGATCGACGCGAGTAGAGAATATGATCTGGGTTGCTTGGTTTTTCAGGACTTTCGGTGAATTTTCCGGTGAATTGAGAAGCATTGCCGGTCGCTTCGCCGCGTATTAAATGCGCAAAATCGGTCGCACCCAAGGGGATATTCATTGATTTACCAATGTTTTCAGCGCTTGGAACACCGAGAAGTACTTTATTTTCAAATGCATTATAAAACATAAACTTCTGAGGAGTCGCATACATTCTTCCGACGAAGATTCCGAAGGGTCCGGTGATTTTCATCCCCATGGAGTCGAGTCCGCAGACGGATGCATTACAGTAGCCGGACTGCGTCATACCTCCGAAGGTCACGGTCATATCAGCGCCAAATGCCATGTTTTGGATGAAGGTAGAGCGTTTGAGCATTGCATCTTCCAGTGCAGTGGTAGCTTGTGCTCGCGGTAATTCAGAGAGAGAAGTGGTCGTTGAGGCAGATCGTGTTTCGGGTGGAATCGATGATTTTTCCGGCGGCTTAGAGGTCGAACATCCGAAAAGTAATGCTATAGTGAGTACACCAAAAAGCGGTGCAAAACGTGCTTGTCGCCGCGTTTGATGGAGGAAAGAGAGGAGAATCAGATGGAAATTCATAGAGTTGTCCGTAATTTGTTTGGTTGTCTTTCCTCAAAAATACCGATTTATTTCTTAGTTTTGCCGGTAAACGGCGTTAAATTTTATTCGTGATGGAGAAAAAAGTATGGTCTATGTTACCCGAAAATCTCATTTTTCTGCAGCCCACCGCCTCTATAATCCGAGCTTTCCCGCCGACAAAAACGATGCGATTTTTGATAAATGCAACAATCCCAACGGCCATGGTCATAACTATGTGCTCGAAGTGACGGTGCGCGGAATTCCCGACCCCGAAACCGGCTATGTGATTGATTTAAAGTTACTTCGTGATATTCTGGACGCAGAAATCATCGACAAAGTCGATCATAAACATCTTAATTATGATGTCGATTTCCTCCATGGAATCATCCCGACAGCAGAGAATATCGCGATTGTATTCTGGAGTATTTTAGAAAATAAAATTCCTTCCGGCGAGCTGCATTCGATCAAGCTGTTTGAGTCAGACAGTAATTTTGTAGAGTATTTCGGCGAACCTGTTAGAATTCCCAAATACGATTTGTCGCAGAATTCACAACGAAAGGAAATTCCGGTATGAAACATATCCTCAATTCCCAAATAACAACGAGCGAAACTACCTTTACCGGCAATGACTTCGATCCGTCGCGTTTCATGACGCCCGATATCGAAATCCCAAGCTTTCCGGTCGTGAGCCCAAGTGGTCATGTACTCTTTGATGCCAATGGCAATATGCCGATTTCCGGTGAGGAACGCACGGAAATGGTGGAAAGAGTCGAACAAAAACTCGCCGAAATCTTTGAAATCCTTCGAATTAACCGCAACGACCCGAATAGTACGAATTCTCCCCACCGCATCGCAAAAATGTGGGTCAATGAACTCCTCGCAGGACGCTTCGAGCCGCCGCCAACATGCACGGTATTTCCAAATCGTAAAAAAGTAGATGAACTCGTAATCAGCAAAGGGATTACCGTAATGTCGATGTGTTCGCATCACTGGCAGACTATTTCCGGTACGTGTTCAATCGGCTATATGCCAAATAAACATGTCCTCGGGCTCTCGAAGTTCACGCGGATCGTCGAATGGTTTTCCAGACGCGGACAAATCCAGGAAGAGCTCGGCGAACAAATCGCCGACTTCCTCGAAGAATTATTACAACCCAAAGCACTTGGTGTAGTCATCAAATCCAAGCATTATTGCATGATAGCCCGCGGGGTACAGGAATCGGATGAAAAAGCAGAGATGATTACCTCCGTTATGCGCGGAAAGCTTGGAACATGTTACAATCTTCGCAACGAATTTCTACAGCTTATTGAGTGAAAAAATTACTCCCTTCGGTGCCAACCACAGATTTTGAGACCCCTTTTTGGGACAAGCAGCTTCTCGTCGCCGGCGTGGACGAGGCGGGGCGGGGTCCGCTTGCCGGTCCTGTCGTCGCGGCTGCTGTCATTCTGCCGATTGGCACGCATACACTCACCGGAGTCAATGACTCCAAAAAGCTATCCGAACTCCAGCGATTACAATTGCTTGAAGAAATTCAGACAACTGCCCTCAGCATTGGAATATCCTTTGTCGATCACGCGGAAATTGACCGCCTGAATATCCGCAGGGCTACTCTCAAAGCCATGCAGCAAGCAGTGCAATCGTTGCGGGAAGTGCCGAATCATATCTTCATCGACGGAAATTACTACGAACATCCGGAGCAGAACTTTACCACAGTCATCAAAGGCGATGGCAAAGTGCTCTCGATTGCAGCGGCTTCCATCGTCGCTAAAGTATTCCGTGACCGTTGGATGAGTGAAGTAGCCGACGTGCTGTATCCCGACTACGGATTCGCCCGGCACAAGGGCTATGGCACCAAACAGCACTGCGAAGCGATCAAAAAGTATGGTCCTTGCCCGATTCATCGTCCGCTGTTCTTGCGCTCGATTCTGGGGAAGAATCAAAAGTCAATGTTTTAAGAAATAAAGGGGTACCGTTCCTGAAATTCCAAGTCATCGCTTGCGGTCACCCTTGCCGTCCAACCATTTATCAAGAAAATCTATGACAATGTACTTCAAAAATATACGCATCATCAGTCCGCTTCAGAATGTGGACAATCATTATAACCTGTTGCTGAATAATGGTATAATCGACTATCTCGGTACAGAAGAACCACGTTTGCCGGAGTCAACGGAAATCATCGACGGCACGAATCTCGTGGCATGTCCGGGGATGTTTGATATGCATGTTCACTTACGCGAGCCGGGGCAGGAATATAAAGAAACCATTGCCACCGGAACACTTGCGGCATCGAATGGAGGGTTTACCGGTGTCGTTTGTATGCCGAATACTTCCCCGGCTGTCGATTCTGTGCCGGTGCTTGAGTATATCAATAGTCGCGCGAGCGGCAATCTTGTTGATGTTTATCCATGTGCTACGATTACCAAGAGTAGGGAAGGCAAGGAATTAGCTCCACTTCTATCACTCATAGAAGC
>JBPOHH010000712.1:0-2745 GCA_052035765.1 Bacteroidota bacterium | reverse complement strand
ATGGCGGATGAAAAAATTATGTCGATTCATGATGCCTTTCAACGTTCAGATTTACCGGACGAACCGAATGCAGGCGAAGTCGAACAACTGCTCATTGATTTGCGAGTGAACGTCTATTCACTGTGATGCAAGAAAACTACAACTCTTAACATTTGTGGTTTGGCTGATTCAATTCTACAAGATAGATTCTATCAAAATGCTGCCAATATAAGAATTCGGCATTTGCTTGATGCTTCGACAAGCTCAGCATGACAAACGAGTTAGCGTCACACTGAGCCCCGTCGAAGTGTTCAATTACTTACAAAAAAACCATTCAATAAATACAAATGAACACACAATTTAAAATACAATCAGACGCAATAGCGCATCTTCCAATCGAAGGTCTTACGCCGATCACGGTGATTGGGACTGAGAAAATTCGGGATGGATTTGATGCACTGTGTCTTGAACAGGCGATGAATTCCCGCCGCGCGCCGGGCGTGTCGGCGCTTGTCCTTAATCCTGACGCGCACGCCGGTTACGGCGCTCCCGTTGGGTGTGTGATGGCATCGCCATCGCATATTTATCCGGGTCCGGTGGGCGTGGATATTAAATGCTCGATGAGCTTGTTGCAACTCAATATCCCAGAAGAAGAACTCCGCTCGAAGGATGCCCGCCGCGCACTTATCAATGCGATTTGCGAGCGCACACCGACCGGTGCGGGCAAGGGTCAGCGTTCGGTGCGGAAGTCCCGTCGGGTGAATGAATCGACCGGTTTTGCGGTTGCTACGCAAGGCGCGTCGGCAGAAGTTTTGGAACAAATCGGCATTCCTACCTCGTGGGCTGAGTACTGCGAGGATGCCTTTCATCTCGGGCATGACGGCAAGCGTTCGACACTTGAGGCACGGTTGGATACGCTTCGGGGTGAAGGATTATTCCCGAAATTCAAGGAAAAGATGGAACAGCTTGGTTCGTACGGCGGCGGCAATCACTTCGGTGAATGCGAGATTGTTGATATCGTCGAAGGCATGGAGTCCACCGCCAAAACATTCGGCTTGAGAAATGGTCATGCTGCGTTTTTATCGCACTGCGGTTCGCGGGGATTCGGGTATCAATTAGCGCATAATCAGTTCCGCACGTTGCAGAAAAATTTCACAGCGACGGGCACTGCTTTCCCGGGCGATGACAAGGAGTTAGTCTATGCCGAACTCGGCTCCGAGGCAGCCAATAATTACCTCGACGACATGGCGCTCGGAGCGAATTTTGCGACGGTGAATCACCTTCTCATTAATGCGTTGGTGCTCGATGCTTTTCGTGAAGTATTTCCGGGTGCGGACGGGAATTTGGTGTATTTTATCAGTCATAATATCGCGCGGCTGGAGGATATTGACGGCACGCCAACGTGGGTGCATCGCAAGGGCGCGACGCGGGCGGTACCGGCGGGACACCAAAGTCTCAGCGGCACACCGTTCAGCGCGACGGGACACCCTATTTTATTGCCCGGCAATCCGCAGGACGGTTCGGCGGTGATGGTTGCGAGCGCAGGCGCGAAAGACTCGCTCTACAGCGTCAACCACGGTGCGGGACGTGCATTGGGTCGTCGTGCGGCGATGCGCACGCTCAGTCAAAAGGATGTCGATATTTCCTTCGGCAAAAAGGATATTCTTACTAATTGCCGAGAGTATCCGCTTGATGAAGCGCCGGCGGCGTATAAGGATTTCAAGGAAGTGTTACGTTCGGTCGAGTCGGCGGATCTTGCGCGTCAGGTGGCGCGTCTTCGTGCGAGATTTGTCATCAAGGATTCGGATAAATCGCTTGGCGGTGCGGCGTAATACTATTAGAAGAATGGCGCCCGAATGTATGGGATGAAATGGATAATTTCATCCTACATTCCGGCGCCATTTTTTTATGAATCGCGACGGGATTTCTCCACAAAATACATTGCTAATTTCCCCTTATTCTTCGCATCAATTTCACCGCGAAATTCACACGCAAATTTGTCCTTCACGAGCGCGTGGGTCGTTTCCGATATATTAATTTTTCCGGGTTCGGAATTTTGCTCCATCCGTGCTGCTGTATTGACCGTATCACCCCAAATATCATAAGCGAATTTCTTGACGCCGACGATGCCGGCGACGACACTTCCGCTGTTAATTCCTATTCTAATTTCAAACGTTTTTTCGCCCAAATTTTCGCGGCGTTGTTTCATAAATTCCCGAATTTCCAGAGCCGCATTAACCACATTTACTGCATGATTTTCATCCGCTTGCGGCAGTCCGCTCACGGCGAGATAGGCATCACCGATGGTCTTGATTTTTTCGATAGAATACTTGGACATTATTTCATCAAAACCTTTAAAACATGCATGTAATTCATCGACTAATTCTTGCGGAGAGAGTTCCTCGCTGACGGTGGTGAAATTCTTGAAATCGGTGAATAAAACCGTGACATTATCGAAGTGTTTGGCACTTGCCGTGCCGGTCGATTTGAGTTCGTCGGCGACTTCAGTAGGCAGGATATTCAGGAGGAGTTCTTCATTCTTTGTATTGGCTGATTTGATACGATTGCGCTGACGATAGACGACGAGCAGAAAAGCAAGTGTCCCAACCAATCCACCGACCATTGAATTGCGAATAGTTGCCTGCTGAATATCTTTTTTCTCTTGCTCAGCTTGGGCTTCGGCTTCTTTCTTTGCGAATTCTATTCGGATTTTTTGGTACCTTGCTTTCGTATAACTTTCACCCATAATCACGCTATCACGCATAG
>JBPOHH010000153.1:0-11236 GCA_052035765.1 Bacteroidota bacterium | reverse complement strand
ATTACCGAAAACTCTGAATCATAAAGAATTTGAAGTGCGCGAAATCGCCCGGAAAGCACTCACCCGCGGGAGCGTATTTGTGAATATTAATATTCAGCAGGAGACGGCAGCGGCGGCGATGCAATTTAATGAAGAATCAGCAGTTGCATATTTTACTGCTATTGAAAAACTCAAAAAACGCCTCAAAATCAAAGAAGCAATCACCCTCGACCACCTCCTCGCCTTTAGTGATTCAATGATTGAAAGCAAGCAAGATGACTCCTCCGAGCAGGTATGGAAGCTCACGAATAAAGCACTCAACGAAGCCCTCAAAGAGCTCGAAATCATGCGCAAAAAAGAAGGCAATGAAATCGACAAAGACCTCAAAAAACGCGTCAAAAGCATCGAAGAAGGTCTTGCTAAGATCGAAGATAAAGCGGCAAGCCGCATTCCCGAAGAGCGTGAGCGCCTCCGTCAGCGCATTGCCCAACTCTTTGAAAGTGATGAAATTGACGAGCAACGCCTTCAAATGGAAATCGTCATTCTCGCCGACAAGCTCGATATTTCCGAAGAGTGTGTGCGCCTCCGTAGCCATATTAAATTCTTCCATGAGACCATGAAATTGACCGAAGCAGTCGGCCGCAAGCTGAATTTCCTCTTGCAGGAAATGCACCGCGAAGTCAATACGATTGGTTCGAAAGCCAATGATGCGTGGATCGCGCAAATCGTCGTCGGCATGAAGGAAGAATTAGAGCGTATCCGTGAACAAGCACAAAATATCGAGTAAGACTTTTACGATGCCAAAACAATTATTTGTACTCTCTGCGCCAAGCGGCGGCGGGAAAACCACCGTCGCCCGGCATTTGTTGGCGACGTTTCCGGATATGAAATTTTCCGTGTCGGCGACGACGCGCGCGCAGCGTCCGGGCGAGGAACATGGCAGGGATTATTTTTTTCTCTCAAAAGACGAATTCGCCGAGCGCATCAATCAGGGTGATCTGCTGGAATATGAAGTAATTTTTGGGAATTACTACGGCACATTGCGTTCGGAAGTGAAGAGAATTCTCGACTCCGGCGGGATCATGATTTTTGACGTCGATGTCAAGGGCGCCCTTTCGCTTCGAACGGCATTCCCCGAGGAAACGCTCCTGATGTTTATTGCGCCGCCGAGCATGGACGCGCTTGAGAAGCGTCTGCGGTCACGACAGACGGAATCTGCCGAGCAAATCGCACTTCGCCTTGAGCGGGCGGCGATGGAGATGCAAAGTGTGGAGTTTTTTGATGAAGTGATTATCAATGATATACTGCCGGTGACACTCGATCGCGCCGAACTCGTCGTACGCGAGCATATCGGGGCATAATGCTATTCCTACATCTGCAAGCCGAAACATACCGTTAAAAGAGATGCTTTTATAAGCATCTCTTTTTTTGCGTAGAGATGGGCGGGAGACTTCTCTGACAGTTTTTGTGGTAGGGTCTATCCCATTGTAGGGGCGCGAAATACAATCGCCTGATTGTCCCTAGCACGACCGGGGCGAATGCTATTCGCTCTTACGGTCTACATTCTATGCTCCACAAAAATTGTCAGAGAACGAGAATAATCAGTACTCTTCGAGAATTTCTTTTGGGTAGGAATTGCGAAGTTCCTAAGTTTGGAAAGAATTTATATCAACATTTACCATAGAACGTGCCTACATTTACAAAACGCCTGAAGAACCTGATCATAGGTGAAGGCAAAAGTGTCCATGACACTTCGGTATTTCACAAGCTCACGCTTGTGGCTTTTTTTGCTTGGGTGGGGCTGGGAGCCGACGGACTTTCGTCGTCGTGTTACGGTCCGGAGGAGGCCTTCCGCGCCCTGGCGCAGTATCCGTATCTTTCTATATTTATTGCTCTTGGCACTGCGATTACTATTTTCATTATCAGTGCCAGTTATTCTCAGATTATCGAGCTTTTCCCGACCGGTGGTGGTGGATATTTGGTAGCGAGCAAGCTCTTGTCGCCGAATATCGGGATGGTGGCGGGGTGTTCATTATTAATTGACTATGTACTGACGATTACCATTTCGATAGCGAGCGGGGTGGATGCTATTTATAGCTTTTTACCGATAGAATGGGCAGGGACGAAGCTCATTGTGGGAATCTTCGGCGTCGGGCTGCTGATTGTGCTGAATTTACGGGGAGTGAAGGAGTCGGTAACGGTATTACTGCCGATATTTATGATTTTTGTCGTGACTCACGTAGCAGCTATCATCTATATTTTTATAGCACATCTGGGCGAAGTACCGGAAGTGGCTGCAAAAACTATGACTGATTTTAGTAACGCACAGTCGAATTTGGGTTTATGGGGGACGGTCGTCTTGATGCTCCGCGCCTACAGTATGGGCGCCGGTACCTATACCGGTATCGAAGCCGTGAGTAATGCAATGCCGATTCTCCGTGAGCCACGGGTGGAAACGGCGAAAAGCACAATGCGCTATATGGCTGTGTCACTTGCATTTGTGGCGGTTGGGCTGATGATTGCGTATGCATTATTCAATGTGCATCATGTACCGGGCAAAACATTAAACGCTGTTTTATTTGAAAAATTAACCGAGAATTGGGGTTCGACGATTGGATATTCGACGGTTTTAGTAGTATTAATCTCGGAAGCTGTGTTACTCTTTGTAGCCGCTCAAACGGGATTCCTGGGCGGTCCGCAGATTTTATCCAACATGGCGCTTGACCGGTGGTTCCCGACGCGGTTTGCGACCTTCAGCGATCGATTAGTCACCCAGAATGGCGTTCTTCTTGTGGGTATTGCAGCGGGCGTGATGATGCTCGTCACGGGAGGTTCGGTACACGCGCTTGTGGTCATGTATTCGATTAACGTGTTTATTACCTTTACCTTATCGCAGCTTGGGATGGTAAAGCACTGGACGCAGGTACGCAAGCAATTCAAGGGGTGGAAAAAGAAAATTGCGGTCAATGGTATTGGTCTCGTGCTCACGACTTTTATTCTTATCTCGGTTGTTATTATTAAGTTTACCGAAGGCGGATGGATTACGCTCTTGCTCACCGGTAGCTTGGCGATGCTGGTAATGTCATTTAAAAGGCATTACAATAATACTTCCAAGCTGTTGCGACGGCTCGACGATATTGTTCTTACAGCGGTGGATGACAATTCAATAAAACCTATCAAGAATGAAGACTTGCCGGAGAATTTACGGACGCCGGACAGACGAGCCAAGACGGCGGTGTTTTTGGTTAATGGCTTTAGTGGGCTTGGACTTCACACGCTTTTTACGGTAATGAGAGCTTTCGATGGTGTGTTCAAGAATTTTGTCTTTGTGCAGGCAGGTGTGATTGATGCCGGGAATTTCAAGGGTGCCGAAGAGGTGGATGCGCTCAAGGAGCACATCGCCGAGGACGCTGAAAAGTACGTTAACTTCATGAAACACAGCGGCTTGTACGCCGAAAGTGTCTGTGGTGTAGGCACCGATGTCGTCAATGTCGTCGGTGAAATTGCGCCGTCAATTGTCAAAAAATTCCCGAATGCTATTTTCTTTGGCGGTCAGGTTGTTTTCCCAAAAGAGTCCATTCTTTCGAAATGGCTCCATAATTATACGGTCTTTGCCGTACAGCGGAAATTATATTTCGAAGGTATCCCGGTGGTGATTCTGCCGGTGAAGGTGTAGTCGTATCTCTTTCGTATTAGTGCAGGTAGCTTATTTTCTCTTGAAGTTAAACATCATTCATCTATCATATTTTTGAGACCATTTCATGAACAAATCGTTTTTTTCCGTGCTCCTGATAGCCTTCTGCATGTTGGCGCAGGCTCAAGGGCAGCAGCAGCAGCAGACGTCCGAACCGAATTTCTTTGAAATTCAAAAGCGGGCGTATGAAAATTTCAATAACAACAGTATCAAATTGAAGTCAGAAGACGGCAAGGAGATGCCTGAATCCGGCGGAACTGCACAATTCAAACGGTGGGAATGGTTCTGGCAGCAACGTGTCGGACCCGATGGTAAATTCCCTGATCCGATGGTCATCTATAATGAGACTGCCCGCCACAAGGAAGATCAATTACGCCGGTTAAAAAAACGCGGTGATGCCGTATTATCTCCTGCGGACGCCAATTGGAAACTCATCGGACCTGCCGGTGCGCCGACAAGCAGTGGTGCAGGTCGGGTGAACCGAGTCCATATCAATCCTGATTTTCCGAATGTCATTTGGGCGGGTACTGCCGCCGGTGGTGCATGGAAAAGTACCGATAATGGTGCTACCTGGACAGCCAAAACAGATGGAATCCCTTCTATGGGTGTGACGGATATCGCGACTACGATCTCTAATCCAAATCTTATTTACATCGCCACCGGCGATGGTTACGGCAGTGGTTCAAGCGTTCAAGTTCCTATATCCTATAGTGTTGGCGTTATGATCTCCTCAGACGGCGGCGATACATGGTCACCTTCCGGTCTCAGTTGGAAGACAAGCAATGCACGGGTAATTTGCCGTCTGCTCCTATCCCCTGCCAATCCGCAACTCCTCCTTGCAGCAACAAGTAATGGCATTTACCGTACCACTGACGGTGGTGCACTTTGGACTATGGTACAAAGCGGTGACTTCAAAGACATGGATTTCAAGCCCGATGATCCGACTACCATCTATGCCTCTGCCGGGAAAAATATTTACCGCTCGACTAACGAAGGCGCATCTTGGCAGGCGATGAATACCGGCATTCCGAATAGTATCGGAAGAATTGCCCTCGCTGTATCACTTGCGAATCCTGAAATGGTCTATGCACTCTGCGCCGTGGGTGGAAGCTGGGGATTCGGAGGATTTTACTCTTCAAACAATTCCGGCACTACCTGGACATTACAGTATTCCGGTCCATTGAATATCATCGGACGCGACCTCGATGGAATGGACAACTCTCAGCAGCAGGGATGGTACGACCTCTGCATGGCTGCATCATCGTCAAATGCGCAAGAGATTTATGTGGGCGGTATCAATATCTGGAAGTCGGTCAATGGCGGCAAATCGTGGACGATTAATACTCACTGGTATGGCGATGGCGGTAAGCCCTATGTCCACGCCGATATTCATGATTTGGTCGCTTCCGAAGATAATGCCTCGGAGATTTTTGCCGGTTGTGATGGTGGTGTATTCAGAACAGGTAATAAAGGCAGCTCATGGAGTGACCTCAGCAAAGGAATGAGTATCATGCAGTTCTATCGTATCAGTTCGGCGACGAACGATCCGAATCTTATCATTGGAGGTTCGCAGGACAATGGCACAAACCGATGGAAAAATGGACAATGGTCTCAAATTAATGGTGGCGATGGAATGAAATGCCTGATCGACCCTGTTAATGCAAATACCATGTATGCTTCTACACCGAATGGATATTTCCAAAAATCGTCTAATGGCGGAACTTCATTTTCAGGTCTTGTAAGCCCCCAAACAACCCTGGAGGGTGGTGCATGGGTCGCTCCACTTGCCGTCGATCCTACCAAGCCGACTGTTCTTTATGCCGGATTTTCCAATGTCTGGAAATTCGAACCTTCGACCAACAAATGGTCGAAATCTTCGACATTTACGGGTATCGGCACTCTGACGTATATCGTTGTATCTTCTGATGGTAAGACTATTTACGCCGGCAATCAGAATGGCATGTACCGTTCCAAGACCGGTGCCACTACCTGGGAAAGACTTACATTGTCAGGGGTACCGGGCGGGAATATCACCGGTGTTGCAATTCATCCGACGAATACGAATCGTGCATGGATTTCAATCTCCGGCTATGGCAATAGAAAAGTCTTTGCTACCGACGATGCCGGCACATCATGGACAGATATTTCTGATGGGCTTCCATCAATACCTGTTAATTGTATTGTCTATCAGAATAATTCGCCCGACCGGCTCTATGTCGGTACCGAGGCAGGTATTTATTACATGGATAATGGCACAGGACAATGGGTACCGTACAACGATGGTCTGCCAAATGTGATTGTCAATGACCTCGAAATTCAGTATTCAGCAGGGAAATTACGTGCAGGTACGTTTGGACGCGGCTTATGGGAAGGTAATTTAGTCAATTGTAATTCAAAACCGGTGGCTATCACTGTTCTCAACTCAAAACTCTCCATCTGTGAAGGCGATAGCACAATGCTAACCGCAACGGCAGGATTCGCGTCCTATAAATGGTCAACCGGTGCAACGACTTCATCCATCACTGTAAAAACTGCCGGGGACTACAGCGTCACCGTGACGGATGCCAGCGGATGTCCGAGTGCTTCTCCGACGGTAACGGTTACGGTCGGCACATCAAAAACGGCAGTAATCAGAGGGACACGCAACGGTCTAACTGATTCTCTGACATGCGAAGGCGCACCAATCCAGCTTGATGCCGGAATCGCTGTCGGCTATTCGTATAAATGGAGCTCCGGTGATACAACACGACGCATTACAGTGACCACACCGGGAAAATATAGCGTATCTTTGACCAATACAGCAGGTTGCGTCGGAGTATCACTTCCCTTTACCGTAAAAGCTGATGCAATACCTGCAAAGCCGACAATCATTTCGACGACGTCGATCTACGACTCACTCGTCGCCAGTACAGCCGTTAAATATCAATGGTATCTCGATGGAGTGGCAATTACAGGCGCAACAGCGCAGAAATATGTACCTCCGCAAACAGCAAACGGCAAAAAAGTCACGGTCGCTGCATATAATGCCGGCGGATGCTTCACGATGTCCGAACCGGTCATTGTCGGTGCAAGCGGTATTGAAGATGAACAAGCAGGTTCGTTGGTACGCGCCTTCCCGAATCCAACCACAGCCACGACTACCCTCGAGTTCACGCTTCCGGCGATAGCACCGGTCACAATCGAAATTACAGCTTCGAACGGAGCACAAGTACAAACACTCGAATTCATGCCTTCTTCGCTGAATTTCCGTGAAAGTATTTCTCTTAAAGAAGTTGCAAACGGCGCTTATGTGCTGACCATTACTTCAGGAACTCGCACATGGGTACAAAAAGTCGTCAAAGAATAGTCCGTCATGAACGGCACCTACAGCCACGGCAGTAGGGTTCATCTCAAAGCTATGGGCGAGAATTATACCCCCTCGCCCATAGCTTTTTTTTGTTCGGCATATAGTGTAACTTCTTCGAACCAGATTATTTTGCTCACGATCCTTCTCAGTACAATCCTATGAATTCCATGAAATTATCCATATACGTCTTCCTTCTGTTCGCCCTCAGCTGCGCCCACGATACCTCTGCTCAGCAGCAGGAAGCACCGCCGAATTTCTTTGAAATTCAAAAGCAGGCCAATGCACACTTCCGGCAGCGTGCCGCCTCAGATACAATAGGCGGCAAGCAGCAAATGTCCGAAGAAGCAGGCGGAACGGCGCAATACAAGCGCTGGGAATGGTTCTGGCAGCAACGTGTCACCCCCGATGGTCAATTCCCCGACCCGATGGTCATCTATACGGCTACCGCCAAACACAAAGCAGAACAACTTCGGCGGCTGAAATCCAATGGCTCCACTCCACTTGGGTCCACATCGGCACGCTGGAAAGAAATCGGTCCGGTCAATCCTCCGAAAAATACCGGAGCAGGCAGAGTCAACCGCGTCCATATTAATCCCGATTTTCCGAATATAATCTGGATCGGTACCGCTGCCGGCGGAGCATGGCTCAGCACTGACAACGGTGTGACCTGGACACCTAAAACCGATGGTATTCCCTCCATCGGCGTGACCGATATTGTGACCACCGCCTCCAATCCCAATCTCGTCTATATCGCCACGGGAGACGGGAACGGCAATAACTCCATCCAATCCCCAATCTCCTACAGCGTAGGTGTGATGGTATCGAATGACGGTGGCACTACCTGGACACCGACCGGACTGAATTGGAGCACGAGTAACGCCCGAGTAATCAGTCGGTTGCTGATGTCTCCTGCCAATCCGGAACTGCTCATTGCTGCCACAAGCAATGGTATCTACCGCACCCTGAATGCAGGGCTGACGTGGACAATGGTACAATCAGGGAATTTTCGGGATATGGAATTCAAGCCAGAAGACCCAACCACGCTTTATGCGTGCGCCAGAAATCAAATTTTCAAATCAATCGACGAAGGTAAGTCCTGGCAAGCACTTACGACCGGGATTCCGAATTCAATCTTTCGTATCGCCCTCGCGGTCACCTCTGCAAATCCCAACATGGTCTATGCACTTTGTTCCTTCGCCTCCAATGGCACCGGCGGACACGGCGGATTCTACACTTCATCCGATGCCGGCGCGACATGGACGCTGAAAGCAAGCGGCTTCCCAAATATTATCGGCTCAAGCGCCGATGGCAATGATGATACACAGCAGGGCTGGTACGACCTCGCACTCGCCGTCTCTCCGTCAAATTCTCAGGAAATCTACGCCGGCGGCGTCAGTATTTGGAAGTCGCTCAACGGCGGCTCATCCTGGTCGCTCAATGCTCACGGCTATGGCGCATCCGGCATACCGTACGTCCATCCCGATATTCATGACCTCGTCGCCTCGGAAGATAATAGCTCTGTCGTCTACGCAGGGTGCGATGGGGGAATTGTCCGCACAAGCAACAAAGGCACGACCTGGACTGACCTCAGTAATGGCTTGGGAATTATGCAGTTCTATCGCATAAGCTCCTCTACTAACGATACAATGCTGCTCATTGGAGGTTCGCAGGATAACGGTACCAACCGCCTTAAAAACGAACAATGGGCTCGCGTTCGCGGCGGCGACGGCATGAAATGTCTCTTCGACCCGGAAAATCCAATGATTATCTATGCCTCCAGCCAGTACGGCAATTTTGGACGTTCAGTCGATGGCGGTACATTCTTTCCTAGCTTTATTTATCCCGAGAAAGTCGGACTCGCCAATGAGGCCTCCGCATGGCTCGCTCCTCTTGCCCTTGATCCGACTACGAAAGGAGTTGTCTATGTGGGATACGCCGATGTGTGGAAATATTCGCCCGACTCAGCGAAATGGTCGAAAATCTCGGTGTTTAATCCCGGAAGCGGCTACCTGACCTATATTACCGTTTCAGGGAATGGAAAGTATATTTTTGCAGGCAACCAAAATACAGTATTCCGTTCAAAAAATGCCGGACTTACCTGGGAATCGCTCAGCACTGCACCCGGCAAGGGAAATATCAGCGCTGTAGCCACCCACCCGACCGATACCAACCGCGTATGGATCACCGTTTCCGGCTATTCCACCAATTCAAAAGTATTTACATCGAATGATGGCGGCACTTCATGGTCAAACATTTCGGACGGGCTGCCAGGCATTCCCATTAATTGTATAGTCTATCAGAAAAATTCCCCCGACCGGCTCTATGTCGGTACAGAAGCAGGCGTGTACTACCGCGACAACGGCACCGGACAATGGATACCCTACAGCGACGGCATGCCGAATGTAATCGTCAATGACCTTGAAATTCATTATGCTACCGGCAAGCTGCGCGCAGGAACGTATGGTCGCGGAATATGGGAAATTGACCTCGTTAATTGCAACTCACGACCAATAACTGTCAGCGTGCAAAACGGACGCACAGCACTCTGCGAAGGCGACAGCACAATCCTCACCGCCGCACCGGGATTTGCTTCGTACCAGTGGTCCAACGGCGCAACGACACCGTCGATTACCGTCTATACAGCAGGCAGTTACAGTGTCACCGGTGTTGATACCGGCGGCTGTCCGAGCGGTTCGGGTTGGACCGTCGTAACCGTCAGTTCCTCCAAAACTCCCACCGTCACCGGCTTACGCAATGGTGTGCGTGACTCGGTAACCTGCGAAGGAATACCCATCGTCCTCGATGCCGGTATCGCTCCGGGATATACCTATCAGTGGAATACCGGGGATTCAACACGCAGGATTACTGTTTCCAAACCCGGAACCTATCACGTAACCCTGATAAATTCAGCAGGATGTACCGGTATCTCGTCGCCATTTACTGTGCTGCAGGATATGTCTGCTCCGCCCAAACCCATGATCACTGCACCCGGCCGCTATTTTGATACTCTTACAGCACCAAATGCCGAGAAATATCAATGGCTTATCGATGGCATTGCTGTAGAAGGCGCGACCTCACAGACCTATATTCCCCCGCAAACGGCAAAGGGAAAGAAAGTGACCGTGACGGTCTCTGCTGCCGGTGGATGCTCGGCTACCTCGGACCCGGTCGTCATTGGTGCTAATGGAGTTGAGAACGAGGGTTCGACTCAGGCAATACGTATTTTCCCTAATCCTACAAGTACATTTGCGAGCATCGAACTCACCCTGCCAAGCATCGCACCCGTTACGATTGATATTACGGCGGCAAATGGCGCAACTATCCAAACGCTTGAATTCATGCCCAATGCGCTGAACTTTCAGGAGAAAATTTCATTCAAGGAATTGACCTCGGGAGCGTATATCTTGACCGTGAAATGCGGCGACAAAACATGGATACAGAAAGTAGTCAAAGAATAATCGGCTTGGACGGCAAGGGTGACCGCAGGCGAGGATTGGAATTTGCAGAAGGGTAACAAAACAACCATAGCTCAGTAATCTGCATTTTTTATCGACTATCAATCCGGGAAAGACAAGCATGAAGAAAATATTTACTCTCGATGTAGCGCTCACAACCATCAGTGTTTTTATTGGCTTAGGAATGCTCTCGCTCGTCGCGCTACGCCTCGATTTTTTAAATCCGATCGTGCAGAATCTACAGGATTTTGACTTGACGGATGTGATTTTCTCGCGGCTTGCTCCCACCGACATTGCCGATACGAATATCGTGCTCGTCAATATCGGGGATTGTTCACGCGCTGATATTGCCCGGGAAATTGAGCGAATCAACGCTCAGAATCCGAAAGCTATCGGCGTCGATGCGTTTTTTCTCAAAGAAAAATCTCCCGAACTCGATGAACCTCTTGCCCTTGCAATAGCGAACGCTCGAAGTAAACTCGTGCTCACGAGCAAGCTGCACTACAACGACTCCACGAACAAATTCACCTCTATTATCCGTTCGCATCCCAAGTTTTCGGCGGTGACGGGTTTTGCTAATTTCATCACCGACGCAGAAAAAGGACACAAAACGGTGCGCACCATCACGCCGCAGGAGCGCGTCGATACGCTAGTTGAAAAGTCCTTTGCCGTGCGTATTGCCGAGAAGTATAATCCAGTGGCGACGGCAGCATTTCTGTCGCGGGGGAATACGTTAGAGGACATTAATTTTCGTGGTAATTA
>JBPOHH010000785.1:0-2194 GCA_052035765.1 Bacteroidota bacterium | reverse complement strand
GCATCAAGCGCGTCTGTACGTTTACGGATATCTTTACCCATACCGGCCATTTCCGCGATACCACCGGCGTTGTCCGATACCGGACCATACGCGTCAATCGTAAGACCGACAGCAATGGTTCCTAACATACCGATTGCAGCCATCGCGATACCGTACATACCTGCATAACTAAATCCAATGACGACAGTTACCGCCATTAACAGCATTGGAACGACGGAACTGTTGTACCCAAGCGACAAACCGTAAATAATATTCGTTGCCGCACCGGTTTTCGATGCATCGGCTACTTCACGAACCGGTTTGAAACGGTGTGACGTGAAGTATTCGGTGACGAGACCGATGAGCAAGCCGGAAATTAATCCCGCAGCAAGACAGATAAATACACCCGTATTGGTAAACATCTTCGTACCAATCATGAATGTCGCAGGAATCATTTCCATTGTTGGATAATACAAGCCCACGAGCATCAATAATGTCGATAAAACCAATGCTGTTTTGAGCGCGCCTTCGACTTTATCCTCTGTTTTCGGCTTGATAAAGAAGAGCGAAATCAAGCTCGCCACGATGCCCACACCACTGACTAAGAGCGGGAAAAGCAAGGCAGATAAGCGAACATCACCCTCAGGAAGCAAGGCGAATGCAGAAGCGCCGATCACCATCGCAGCGCAGGTACTTTCAGCAACTGAACCGAACAAATCGGCGCCCATACCGGCGATATCACCCACATTATCACCCACATTATCAGCGATAACGGCAGGGTTACGTGGATCATCTTCAGGAATTCCGGCTTCGACTTTACCCACAAGGTCAGCGCCCACATCGGCTGCTTTGGTATAAATACCGCCGCCCACACGACCGAAAAGTGCTACCGACGAACCTCCAAGTGCGAATCCTGAAAGGATTTCCATTAAAATTGGTTTTTCAATACCCGGGAGCATTGAGTCGAGTCCCATATAGACCAGCATCAGCCCCACAATAGCAAGTCCTGTAAGACCAAAGCCCATCACCACACCGGATTTAAACGCCACGCCGAAAGACTCGGCAAGCGAAATCCGTGCAGCGGCTGCTGTACGTACATTGCCCTTGGTTGCAATTTTCATCCCGATATAGCCGGCAGCAACTGATGTGCCTGCGCCAATCAAGAAGCTGATTGCTGAATATATACCCATCGGTACCGTTGAATGCGGATCATTGACCGTAAGTGCAATAATAATTGCAAACAGCACCATGAATAATGCCAGAATACGATACTCACGTTTCAAGAATGCCATCGCACCTTCGGCAATTGCATTTGAAATTTCCGTAAGCTTTGCTACCTCCTGCGGCGATTCTGCACCTTTTTCAATCGAAATCGAGCTAACCATCCGCGAGTACATAAATGCCACCAGCAGCGACAATGCGCCCAAGCCAAGTATTAACCAAATAACCATATAATTTGAAAAATAATGAAACAATACTATTATGATTCTGAATCGAGGGTAGAAGTCTGATTTGTCGGGATTTGCATGAATTTATCGTTCACCGGTTTCACCACATTTTCCCGACCCGAAAAGAATTCTATTTGTTTGTTGGCGAGATTCGCCTTATTTTCGCGCTCCGAAATTTGAAACGCTTCGAAAGAATGAAGTCAAATTTCAACCTTGAATCCTTAGCTCAGTTGGTTAGAGCGTTACGTTGACATCGTAAAGGTCACTGGTTCGAGTCCAGTAGGGTTCACAACATCCACGTTTTATTCAGTCGTACCAGCTTGGAATTGAAATGTAGGATTCACATCTCTTCTGATAAAAAGAAGCTCCATACAACAATATGGAGCTTCTTTATTTTTACGGTTCACGATGCGTGAATCAGATACCGGCAAGCTTCTTGAGTTCGTTTAAAGTCATAGACTTCGGACGGACAATCGGCGAACCGAACAGGCGGTGGAACACAATCTGCGAGCAGATACCCATCGCGCGGGACACACCGAACATCACTGTGTAGAATTCAAACTCCTGAAGGCCATAGTAATAGAGCAGCGAACCCGACGCAGCGTCCACATTTGGCCATGGATTCTTCGCTTTTCCTTGTTTTTTCAGCACTTCGGGTACAATTTTGAAGAGTTTTTGCATAATTGCAATGTTGTCATCTTCTAAATTATGCTGTTCGGCAAACTGATAAAACGCCGTAAAGCGTGGATCAGTAACGCGTACCACAG
>JBPOHH010000414.1:0-7621 GCA_052035765.1 Bacteroidota bacterium | reverse complement strand
CTACCGGCGACATCGTGCGCCCAAAGGTCGCGCCGATTGCACCTATAATGCCTAAGTCCACGGCTCCCTGAGGATTAAGTTTGGCGAGTTCGGGTAAGACCGCTTTTGAAAATGAAACGCTTGGCGCCGTACCCGAACCGGACAAGACGGCAAGCAACCATGTCATCGAACCGCTTATTGCCTGAGCAGTAAGGTCAAAGTTGGATACTACACGCACCAGTACTTGTATCAATCCCACCGCTTCCATACCCGCAATCAGACAGCTCGCCGAAATGATGAGTGAAATAACATGAATGTATGCATACCCCAAACCCTCGAAAAATGACTTCGTGAGCGCGGAAACTTCTTTGTAATTAATAAGCAAAATGATAATTGTGAAAAATACCATGATATGCGGCACAGGTAATCCGTCAGGATAATATTCCAGGACTCCGGGAATCAGGTGGAATTTCGGCTGTGACATCAGAAGCACCACTACCGGCATAGGAGGAAGAATTGCCTTGAGAAAATTAATCGGCTTGGAGAGTTCGGTGTCGTTAATTTCTTGAAATGTATAAACTTCCTTGGGCTTGAAGAACATGGCAAACATCGTAAAGGCAATCACGGCCACTCCAAAACAGATCATTTCCGGTTGGTAGGCGGAGCCGAGAACATTCGCAAGAGGCACTTGCGTTGCTGCTTGTACGGCAACGATGTCGGGTTCGCCCGGATTGAAAAGATTCCCCCCACCTGAACATCCAAGCACAAGCGTAGCACCGGCGACGACAGGATGAATACGCGCAGCAAGCATAATCGGCATGAGAATCGGTCCTACCGCCGCCGCTGCCGCCGTCTGACTTGTAATTGCCATATTCGTCAGGAAGCCAACCACACAACCGGCGGGGACGAGCAGCCATTGTACTTTTTGCACCGGGCGGACGAGCAGGCGCACCATTTCACGGTCGCAGTGCGTGGCTCGCAGCACAAACGCATAACCCATTGCAGAACATATAGGTCCGATGATTTTACCATCACCCATGACCTTTTGAAATGTATCAAATATCACGAGAGGTTTGAGCGCAAGAGAGGCGAGTGCGAGACCTGCCGCAAACAGCACAAGCCGTACATCCGTTCCACGAACGACATAATAGACTGCCAACGCCAAAATACAAACCGATAAAACAGCAATATGATACGGCATAAAAATTCAAATTGAAATTAAAATTGCGCCTCTAGCGCCTCTTGCGTTAAAATTCTCATAGGCACGCCCGGACGGCCAGGGTGACCGCAAGCGACGGTCCGGAATATGCAGAACGGTAACCTACAGATAACTCAACCAACCACTTGTATCACGGCGTTTGACGCCTGCGTACCATTTACACAGCGGATAGAGCGCCACAACGACCCCAAGCCACACGAGATACACCACCCACAGCGGGAAACCACGTTCTGCCATCGGCTGCGCGAGTACTGCATCACTCGTAAAATACCACGGATTATTAGTGTGAATAAACGCAGCAAGGAAAGCGAGACCATGAATGAGATAAATATGGGTAATATAATAAAACATCGGAACACGCCCGAAGGTGATCAGCGGCTTGGCAACGGTAATTTCCTTGCCGTCTAATGCGCGGAGCAGAAACATCACCGGACCAAGGGTAATGAGCACATAGAGCAGACTCGGCGGGTATTTCGTAACATTAATAAACGACAGAACGCTAAAGAATGCATTGGGTTGCGTCGTCCATGGACTTGGGTCGCCATAGATATTCAACCATCGTAAAACGACAAAACCAAGCGACATACCAATGCCGAGGATGAGGAGAATCGACCTGCGGCGTTCCTGTGGAAGTGTATAAATCGCACCGAATGCAAAGCCCGCACTCATGACGCCAATCCACGGCAGGAGAGGATACAAATAGAAAATAGAATGATTGGGAAAGAGCTGGATAAATCCGGGTTCGTGCAGGATATTCCACAGCCATCCTGCCGGACCGAATGTAGTGGGATGAACACTATCGAGTGTATTATGGAGGAGAATAATGCCGATACCGACGGCAGCGACTGCTTTGACCGGTAGCCGTGAAATCAGTGACAATGCCACCATTGACCAGCCGATCGCCCAGATGACCTGTCCAACGGAAACGGCGTAGGTCAGATTAAAAAACCAACCAAATCGAATGATCGTAAGTTCTAAAATTACTAACCAGATACCGCGAGTCAACAAAAACCTCGAAAGTGCGCCCGGATCACGGCGTTTCGACGAAAGGAATGCGCCTGTTCCTGCTAAAAATACAAAAACCGGTGCGCAATAATGAGTAATAAATCGTGTGAAAAAATACCATCCATCAGTATGTGCAAGATCCGTCGGGTCGAATTGCGCATTCGAAAAAAAATCACGCACATGGTCGAGTGCCATGATGACCATCACGAGACCGCGGACAAAATCTATTGAATCGAGTCGAAGTTTAGTAGAAGATTGTTCCATGCACGATAGATGATTGTAGAGAAAGTACTTGTTTTCCGAACTTTAAGCGCAAACTACAAAAGAAGTATTCAACCAAAAAACAAAAACCCACTTTTTCGGAAAATTCTCAGGTCATGCGTTCGAAAATTACTCCTTCAAACAAAAACGCCCATTTTCATCGAGAGAAATGGGCGTTAGATGTATAATGAGTGTTCACTCAGGCGGGAGGATTATTTTTCCACAAGCCGCCGCTGTTCATGGCCATTAATTGTTTGATGGAATGTTCCATCCCATCGACCGATCCGTCGATAAAAATCACATTTCCTTTGCCGTTTTCGGCGACGTGCCGGATAGTCTCTGTCCACATCGAGAAGAGCATGACGGACGCATCTAAATGACTTCCCTGGAGTTGTTTGATTGCTTCACTCATCCCTTTGGCTGCTTCTTCGCGGAAGAGCGATATACCTTGTCCGCGGAGTTGAGCAGCTTCTTTTTCAGCTGCAGCAGCGATTTTTATGGCATTTCCTTCGGCTTCGGCTTGCTTTGTTTTGGTAATTAGCAGCGCCTGTCCTTCATTTTCTGCGGCAGCTTTGAGATTATTGGATGCCACGACTTGTGCCATGGATTTCATAATTGCTGAGTCAAAAGCGATATCGTTCATTTGCATATCGATGAGGTGATAACCCCACATTTCGAGTGTTTGGTCGATTTGATGCTTGACATGATCGACGATTTCGGTGCGTGAACCGAGAATATCGGCTTGGCGTTGAGTAGCGACGAAGCTTCTGACCGAACCTTCGACCGTGCGCACGAGAGTTTGCATAAAATTCTTCTCATCGACGAATTTAAACGCGACATTTTTAATCGTTTCTTCCTGTTGATCGAGCACGGCAAAGAGGAGGAGTGCTTTGAATTGCACGGTTGCCTGATCGGAGGTAATTGCTTGAAACTCAAGCTCCGCCGAACGGTTTTGAATCGAAATCCGCTTGTAAATTGTCTCGATAAACGGGAGCTTAAAATTGAGTCCCGGCATCATAATTCTACGATATTTTCCGAATGTCGTCACAACGGCTATCGTTCCCTGAGCTACGGTTTTGAACGTAGAAAAGAAGAATATAATGATGACAACAAGGACAATAATGGTAAACGGTTCCATACGTAACCTCCAAAATAAATAAATAAATAGAGAAGAATAAGAGATGACAATTTTAATAACAGATGCTGCTACTCCGTTCGGCACCCACTCTGCCGCACATCGGGAGTACCGTATTATTTTTTATGCGTTGTATAGACGATTTCATGGCGTTGCAGCCATTCTTTATCACCGGAGAAGAGTACTTCTTTTCGAATTCTGAACATCGTAGCGCTGATTGTATACGTGTGTTTAATGAGTGCCTGCTTACTATCGTTACCGTCCGTTGCCTGCTCTTGAGTGACAATTTCAATGGTACCATCCGGCAATTCTTTGCGGGAAAGTACTTTTTCATTGTCGATGGTTGTTCCGCTCTTTCCGATGACAAGGGTGTCGGTTGAGTTAGCATTGGGTTCGGTCGGATAACTGTGAAAACACTTAAACGCCGGAGATTCACCAATTTGCCGGATATCGACATTGGCCGGCATTGTTACCGGCTTATGGGAAGTATAATCGATATAGGTGAGCTTGCCTTCCCAGGAACCGAGAAGTTTAAGAAAATCAGATGTTTGAACACGGGCAGGAGTTTGAGCAGTTGCAGGCAGGGCTACGCCAAGCAGGGCGAGGATTATGAGTATTGTTTTCATACAAATCTGATAACTGAGTAGCACAAAGGCAGTCCCGTCAGCTTATCGCGGGCTGCTATTTATTTTTTACATAAAATTCGATTCTCCGATTTTGAGCTTTACCTTTTAACGATGTATTTTCAGAAACAGGTACATTCTTGCCAAATCCTTTTGCTGAAAGGCGAGTAGGATCTATTCCCTGACGAACGAGATAGGAGCGAACGGATTCTGCTCGTTTTTGAGAGAGGACAATATTGCCGGCATCAGATCCTTCTGAATCGGTATGCCCGCGGACTTCGACGACATAGGTAGGATTCTCCCGAAGCCATTTTGCGACATCATCGAGGATAGGTTCGGACTCAATTTCAATATCCGATTTCCCGCGTTTGAAATTAATCCCGTACGGAGTATATGATTGTCCTTTTTCAATTGTGCGAATGACTTCTTTAGTTTGGGTAATCGTATCGCGTATGATAATATTCTGCGGAACGACCGGGCAGCCGTTATTCTCGACAAAACCGGTACTTGTCGGACATTTATCTATTCCATCAGGTACAGAGTCATCATCACTGTCTGCTTTCAGTGGATTAGACCCGATTTTTATTTCTTCTTTATCTGAAATTCCATCAGAGTCTGTATCTGCAAGGCGTGGGCTGGATTTATACAACAGTATTTCGTCGGTGTCGGTAATTCCGTCACCGTCACTATCTATTACAAGGGGATTTGACCCATACTCCTGTATTTCTTTTACATCAGTAATACTGTCTTTATCCGTATCGAGAGCAAAAGGATTGGTCTTATAAACATAAATCTCTTCAAAATCTGAAATCCCGTCTCCATCTGTATCCGTTGAGTAAGGATTCGTTCCGACTACCGCTTCATCTTCATCCGACATACCATCACCGTCAGTATCTGAGCTGCCAAAAAGATAATACGAGAGCTTGAATCCCATCTCAGCATAACCATCCGGATTCGTAGGCACATTCCCGGAAGTAATTTGTGCGTATCCGTCCAAAATATCCGTTTTCATGTACCGGTAAGCTGCCTGTACACCGAATGAAAGATTGCGGGTGAGATAATAATCTATACCGACACCGCCGACAAGGTGGATGGCCGAACCGTCAATATCCTTGTAATCCGGATAATGTTTTTTGGTACCGGAGCCATTGAGAGGATCGTCGGCGATATCCTGAGGGGAGAAGAGTAGAACGCTGTAACCGGCAAATAAATAATAATTTAAGCGTTGTCTGGGGAAAAGATTAAGGAAAAGAAGAGGTTCGAATGCCGTTACTTTTGTCTCGCGTATCACACCTGTAGTAGCCGCAGTAGGGAAGTCTGCAGCCGGAAATTGACGTTCCCAATCAACGCCGAAACGTTCCTTATTTCTACGGTCGTACTTGAGATAGCCACTTGTCAGACGCACACCTAAACCTAATTCGGGAAAGAATGGCATCATATACCGTGATGTAGCACCGAACACCATTCCGGTATTATGGTCGGTATACTCGCCAAAATACTTCGTTGCTAGCACAAGTCCTCCAACTTCAAGTCTGCCATTGGGATACAACGTTTGCTTCTCATACACCCTAGTCGGGAGCATCGTATCTTTTTTTACAAGACCAAGCGAAAGTGCAGAGTCGGATTGTGCCTGTAATGAGAAGGTATGTATGGAAAGAAAGCAGCTGAGAAGGAGGAACGTTTTAATCATACGCGCTAACTATTTTGTTGGGTAGTCATGAAATCCTTTACCTGTTTTGCGGCCGAATCTTCCTGCATTGACAATCTCCTGCTGATAGATCGACGGCGTAAATCGCGGCTCGTGGAAGTATTGTTCATAGACCGATTTGGTTACTTCAAGATTTACGTCATTTCCAATGAGATCCATGAGTTCAAATGGTCCCATCTTAAAACCGAGAGATTTCATAATTCTATCAATTTGTTCGGGTTCGGACGCAGACTCCGTCGCAATTTTCATAGCTTCATTGTAATAATTCCGAGCGACGCGATTGACAATAAAGCCGGGAACATCTTTGACAAGCACGGGAGATTTGCCGAGCGTCTTCACGAAATCAACCGAACGGCTGACGACTTCTGGAGCCGTCTGTCTCGATTGAACGACTTCGACAAGCTTCATCAGATTCGCTGGATTGAAAAAATGCAATCCGATAAAATTCTGAGGATGACGCAGCTTGGTACTGAGCTGATTGACCGAAAGGGAAGAAGTATTGGTCGCCAAAATGGCATATTCCGAGAGACCGTTATGCTCTAACGCGCTGAATAATTCATACTTCGCTTCCGGCTTTTCAATAATCGCCTCGATGACGATATCGCCTTCAGCAGCTTTAGTTATCACCGGCGAACAGTGCAGTTGTCCAAGCATGGTCGTTGCAGAATCGGCCGCTATTTTGCCTTTTTCGACCAATTTATTGATTTGGTTTTCGATATATTCGTGAGCAGTGGTCAGCACGCCGTCATGGGTATCAAACAACACCACCGAATGTCCTGCCTGCAGCGCTGAGAGAGCAATACCACGACCCATAGTGCCTGCTCCGCATATTGAGATGTTCATCATTTCAGTACTCCTAATTCACGTCCAATTTTACCAAAAGCAGCAATTGCTGTATCTAGATGTTCGCGAGTGTGTGCGGCAGATATCTGAACGCGTATGCGGGCAAGCCCTTTTCCTACAACAGGATAGAAGAAACCAATAACGTATATTCCTTCAGCGAGAAGTTTTTGTGCAAATTGCTGCGCAAGCACAGCATCATAGAGCATAATCGGGGTAATTGGATGCGTTCCCGGCTTGATATCAAATCCAAGCTTGGTCATTTCTTCACGGAAATAGACAGTGTTTGCTTCTAATTGATCTCGCAATTCTGTCGTTTCCGAAAGCAGGTCAAATATTTCAATCGACGCGCCAACGACCGACGGAGGCAGAGAATTACTGAATAAATACGGGCGTGAACGTTGTCTCAGGAGTTCGATAATTTCCTTGCGTCCGGTTGTGAAGCCGCCGATTCCGCCGCCCAGCGCTTTCCCAAGGGTACCGGTAATAATATCGACTCTCCCCAATACGCCGCAATGCTCGATGACGCCTCGTCCGTTCTTGCCCATAAATCCCATCGAGTGGCATTCATCAACCATGACAAGTGCTTGATATTTATCGGCTAAGTCGCAGATTTTGTCGAGTGGGGCGATCGTTCCGTCCATGGAAAATACTGCATCGGTTGCGATCATAATAAATCGTGCACCGTCTGCTTTAGCTGCCTGAAGCTGCGCTTCTAAGTCATTCATATCAGCACATTTATAGCGATAACGCTTTGCTTTGCAGAGACGTACGCCGTCTATGATGGATGCGTGGTTGAGTTCGTCGGAGACGATAGCGTCGAGTTCGCCGAGAAGCGGCTCAAATACTCC
>JBPOHH010000518.1:0-2210 GCA_052035765.1 Bacteroidota bacterium | reverse complement strand
AAATTATTGAATACAAATAAATTCCGGGCTGACGTAGAGACGTAGCATGCTACGTCTCTACAGACAATTTCGATAAATTATTGAACACAAATAAATTACATACAAACGTAGAGACGTAGCATGCTACGTCTCTACTGGGGATTACGATCAATTATTGAATACAAATAAATTCCGGGCTGACGTAGAGACGTAGCATGCTACGTCTCTACAGAAGGCACATTGCTATAAATATTCGACCTCGCTGAGGTCGTCGCTGCTTGGATGGATAAAAGATGTTTGACCTCAGAGAGGTCAAATGTTTGTAGCAAGGTGGACACAAAAGAAATTACGACATCAGAGAGGTCGAATGTTTTGGTGATGCTAAATGGTCAGTTTTCAGAGGAAAGAATACAGTACGGAAGTTGAGTACGGTGAATTGATATAGATTCACAAAAGACGACAACCATTCCTAAAAGTAATTACATGTTATCTACATCAAGGAGCTACCCATGCGCAAAATTCTACTACCCATAGTCGTATTGATACTCGGTTTCCTCCCAACCTATGCCGGCGTGACGGTGGAAAAGAACACACTCAAAGCCGGACTTTTTCTCACCTCTGCATCGTACAAGAATACGGTTTGTTTCTTAGGTTATAGTAACGCAGGTCGGTTCGTTGAGTATTTTGATGGGCAGCGTTGGACTACAATTCCCTTATATTACAAAAATCAACATGGCACCAACGACACCATCACTCACAATTGGTACACCGGGAAAGGACTCGCCTTTGATTCTACAGGACATATTTGGCTGTGCGCAGATAGGGGTATCTATCAGTACGATGGTACGACGTGGATAAAACATGCTATTGACGATGAATTTGCAGATCAAAGACAATACACCAATATCGTATTTGCTCCGAATGGAAGTGCTTATGTTACAGCAGAATACCCCAAACTGTATGCTTATCAAAACGGAGTAAAAATCGTCGATAGATATACCACCATGCTGATGAAATTTGATGGTACATCGTTTTCTATCATCGATTCAACGGAAGGCGGACTGTCGGGCTTAGGAACAGATGGTGGGTTCTACCTTTTGAAGAATGGAAAACTGCTTGTGCATCTCTTTTATCCCGGGAATCGAGCGTATTATACCAATAATCTCTCTATCTATGATACGCATAATAATGATGCAAAAACAATTCAAACACTCTATAATCCTCATTTTTTGAGAAGTGACGACAAATTTAAATACAGTGTGTATGTCAATGATATATTTGAAGATAAAGTCGGCAATGTATGGTTTTCCTTGTCAGGCAATTCACAAACTGATTATGGCGCAGTGGTTTGGAAGAATGATACTACGTGGGATGTGGTGAAAGGTCCCATGCGCTATAATTCTTTTGGACAAGATCCGCCGGGTGATTCAGTCTATTATCCGATTAGTGCTATAAAGCAAGATATCAACGGTCAAATGTGGATTGCAGGAGCTATTGTCCTAAACAAAATACTCCCGGATTTGACCCTACAGCAAATGGATAAGGTCGATTTTTTTGATAAATTAATGGTTTATTCAACCAGTTATTCACCAACGAGCACCTATTTTGAAGTGGATTCAATTGTTAAATACATATCTGATATTTCATGCAATTGCTTGGTAAATAACTATTCACCAATGCACCCTGCAATTATCAGCGCGATGGAAACAACCGATGATGGGAGTGTATGGTTTGCTATTGATAATTTAGGAGTGATTCGTTACAAACCGCTGGTCTCAGGAGTTGACAATGAAGCAGCGACACGTGATGAACCCTTTACTCTTCATTCACCGGGCTTGAGTACAAATGATAAGGAATTTACGATATCATTCAGTACTCCCTTTTCAATGAAAGGTATAGCGCTGTATGATGTTGGAGGTAATAGGGTTTATTCTGAGAACAGCAATCAAACAGATGCAGTACAGTATCAGGTAACGTTCCCGGAGAATATTTCCGGCGGAGTCTATATTCTCGCAGTACTTGGTAAAGACAGAACATATTGTAGAAAAATACTGGTGAGGTAAGGTGACTCTGGGATACGGCTCTGAGAGCGCGTGTTCTTACTTTGTAGTCCATATTTCATTCGCTAAAAAAATCACCTAGTGCCGCTCGCGAAGAAGCGAGGGGCTCGGTTACTATGACCCAAACACCGAGGGCATCGCGAGGACGCGATACTCTCGGAAGAATCCCCC
>JBPOHH010000583.1:0-2227 GCA_052035765.1 Bacteroidota bacterium | reverse complement strand
GTATTTGGTTGGCTAAGTCCTACAGACCCGCCAAGGAAGAAGAGTGATACTGCCAGTAGCTTAAGTTTCATGGTATTGTGTGTAATGTGTGACAGATGTACGACAATGTATTACGATGTGCGCGGAGCAGATGTTAAAAATATGCACTCGCTTTGCAAAATTACTCAATTACACCACGCCCAATCTCATTATTCCCCAAAAAAACAACCTCATCTCTTCACCTTCACTCCACCCTTCCCAAGCTCCTCCCGCACCAATTTCAAAATCTCGCTGTGATAATAAAATTTCTCGGGTAAGTCGCCATTACGCACCACATTCGAGAGAATAATCACACTAGTTTTGGTGGCGGGGAAGTAAAAATTCATCGATGCAAAACCCGGCGCGAAACCCGTCTGACCAAGCTGCAAAATTTCATCCTTCGTATCAACCGTAATACCATAGCCGTAATCGGTAGGACCGGAAAGAGGATGCTGCCGAACGGCACCTTTTTTAGGAGTAATCATCAGGTCGTACGACTTCGGACGTAGGAGTTCGCCCGAATGCAGAGCAGTATTCCACCGCACCAAATCCTCGGCCGTCGAAATAAATCCACCCGCCGCCGGACTGTTGATAAAGCTGGTTCGGTCAAATTTCAAATGTCCGTCTTCTGTTTCCGTATAGCCACTCACCAATGATTTGTCGTGCCGTTCCTTCGGATGAAACGTATGCTTCATTCCACATATCTCAAACACTTCCGCCGATAGCATCTCAAAAGATTTGCCCGACGTGCGCTCGACGATCTGTGAAAGTAAGCGATACCCGATGTCCGCAAAACCATAATCAAATTGCGTACCCGGAGTAAACGCCGTCGGCGCGCCAAGTCGCATGATGCCATGCATGTGCGTGAGCAGGTGATCCACCGTTACGGTGTCGGCCCACGCGTCCGGCAATTCCGGCAGATACCGTCGTATCGGTACGTCTAACTGTAGATGCAACTTGTCCAATTCATGGAGGACAAGCACAGCTGTGATTTGCTTGCTAATCGAACCGATCACAAATTGACTGTTCGGGTGTAATGCCGGCTTGGTCTTGAAGTTAGAAACACCCTTGACCTTCGAGTACAGCGTGCGCCCACCCGAGGATACAAGCACGACTCCATTAAACGGCTTGTGCGTCTTGCTCGAAAGCAGTGCGTCGATTTTGGAAGCGAGCGAGGAGGGCTTTGCTGAGAGGAGAGCGGGAAACAAGAGAACGAGAATCAGGATTGTAGATAGTATTTTCATAATGAAGTTACGAGAGTTTGTGATAGAATAAGATAATTACAATTGCGCCGCAAGATCACCGATACACTTCTCGCGAATCGCCCACAACTCTTCAGGAGAATATTTGATTGCAGGATGTGCGGCAAGCCAATCTGCGATAACCTTCTTATGATATTCGACCTTGAAGTCCGTGATTTGTTCCGGTTGAATTTCGATTTCCTCGATCAAATCACCTTCAAAATCCGCTGGTGCGGACGACTTCTTGGTATAATCATACCGACTATCCTGATAGGTCAGATAGCAGTGCGCCTCGGGTATATACTCCAATTGACTCGCCTGCAAAGTATTCGCAATTTCAGGAGTATTCCGCGCATTCATACGGAATATCCCCATGATAAGCTTAAGGTTATGAATATGATGCTCGCCGACAAGCTTCTTGAGAATCGCATGTTTCGTGCTGCATGTTCCGCACTGATCGCGAAAAAGTGAAGTCAGATCTGCTTTGTTGGAATTGCGGCCGTAGGGCAGATTCCGCACATAATCAATCGCCTGATGAAACATGAAAATTTTCCGAGCAAGGAATGCCTGCGAGATGCTTTCTTGTGAAGTAATGGCAAAATCCGGCAATCCAATCCGCTGTTTCAACCATTCATCCTTCGAAATACTGAGCCAGTACAAAGTCTCACCGTCGTAGTCGAATGTCTCGACGACGTGGAGTCCACATTTCTCAAGCACATGGCGCGAGGCGTGATTGTCGTGGGCAGTCATGGCATAGACCATGTCTTGCTGCATTGTCGTAAACGCATATTCAAGAGATGCTTGCGCCGTTTCCGTGGCATAACCCTTTCCCCAGTATTTGGGTATGAATCGATAGCCAACGTCGATGAAATTGATGTGTCCGTTGCGTTCGGTATTCATAAATTTCAATCCCGTCCACCCGATGAAATCGCCGCTCGATTTTTCAATTACTGCCCAACGTCCGATAC
>JBPOHH010000523.1:0-4116 GCA_052035765.1 Bacteroidota bacterium | reverse complement strand
GATGTAATGTCAACAGTCGGATACGTCGAAGACACGGGATTCGGATAGATATCGGCGGTAAAGAAGGTCGCGGGTGCGTCCTGAACTGAGTTCGAACCGCTTACCGATGCCATCAGTGCTATTTCGGTCGTTAGTCCGGAGGTATTACTCGTAAATTCTATTCTGGCTTCTTTATCTCCATTTTTTCCGGATGAACAGCGAATACTAATCATTTTCGTTGCATTGGGTTCGAGCGATATGGACTCTTTGTTGACGATTTGAAAATCTGCGGCATCTAATCCTGCAATTTTCATATCGGTAATATCGAGTGTACTTCCGCCTACATTTATGACTGCAATTGATGTATCTTTTGCTTGTCCATTTTTTACCGACCCAAAGTCAATGAGCTGCTTTTTCACACTTAAAATCGGAGCATTGGTATTTCGATAAAGATCCTGTGATGTGCCGACTAAGATACTTCCGGAAGAATCGAGCGCAATGACAGATACCGTTGCTGCCTTGAATCCGGAGGTGATTTGAGTCCATGATTCTCCATTATCAGCTGAATAATAGACACCATCGCCCTGCACGCCGGCATAAATTTTTTGCTCTTTTGCTGAGACTAATACTGATTTTACGCCAGAACTGCCGGTACCTGTGTTGAGGATTTCCTGCCAGGTTTTACCGTCATCTTTTGAGCGATAGACTCCGTAATTTGTACCGGCATAGAGAACTCCGTTCTTATCTTGATGGAGACATTCGATATTGTTCATTGTCACGTCATTGGTGACCAATGTCCAAGCATCACCATTATTTGCCGATTGAAAGAGACCGTCACCGTCGGTACCGGCATAGATTGTTCCGTTTGCAGCTACCAAAAGCGAAGTGATGGATTTTGTAGCAGCTAAAGGTGCAGTCGGTGCATACGATGCACCATTGTCGGTGGAACGGTATACGCCTTTTCGAATCGTACCGACAAAGATTGTTCCGGTCGATGTGCAAGCCAGCGAATTGGCAATAATACTATCGGGATAGTTGGTTTTGGTATAGGTCACGCCCTCATCTATTGATTTACTAACGGACGTCTTATCGGTGCCACTTCCGGCGCGATTAGTAAGTACAAAAATTTCACCTTGTGGATTGACGCAGAGGGAGTAACCATGGTCATAATTAGCAAATGGCTTAGCGGTCGTCCACGAATCGCCGCGGTTTTTGGAGTGATAAACACCGGAGCCAAGACTAGCTGCAACGATATAGTTGCCTGATGGAGTGACATATATAGATTCTACGGAGAGAGGGTCGCCCGGGTGAGCACTTGGAAATTGAGCAAGGCGTTCCCAGTATTTAAGTTGTGATTGTGCATTCGTCAGCGATACGAGCGACAGACAGAGCATGAACAGCCCGCGAAACAGAGTCGATGAAGGATTCATAGAGGAATTCTGATAATGTTGCTAAAAGTATGATTTTGTAATTAATAAGGCAAAAATACAGAATTGAGCGAACATATATTACCGGCGTCGATAATTCATGGTAAATCTATGTCCGAAAAACGCCTAATACCATTATTCATCCGCTCCCATGAGCAAATATGCGCGGATAAAACCGTCGAGTTCTCCATCCATCACCGAGTGAATATCCGTTTCTTTGAGTTCGGTGCGGTGGTCATTGACCATCGTATAGGGCTGAAATACATACGATCTGATCTGACTACCCCATTCGATTTTCTTCTTAGCGCCTTCGATGAGCGCTTTTGCAGCTTCCTCTTCTTCGAGGCGTTTTTTGTATAACTGCGACTTGAGCATCTTCATAGCACGTTCACGATTCAGGAGTTGGGAGCGTTCCTGCTGGCAGGCGACGACAATTCCGGATGGGATATGGCGCAGCCGCACGGCGGTTTCCACTTTGTTCACATTCTGTCCACCTTTTCCACCCGAACGGAAGGTATCCATTTCCACATCGGCGGGATTGACGACAATTTCCACATCATCTTCCACTTCAGGATAGACATACACCGATGCAAACGATGTCATGCGTTTGCCCTGAGAATTAAACGGTGAAATTCTCACCAAGCGGTGCACGCCATTTTCTGCTTTCAAATAGCCGTAGGCGTCCTTGCCGACCACTTCGAGGGTAGCGGATTTAATACCGGCGGCATCGCCTTCTTGTTCGTCAGCTAAATACACGGTATAGCCATGACGCTCGCACCAGCGCGTGTACATGCGGAGCAGCATTTCGGACCAATCCTGGGCTTCTGTGCCACCGGCTCCGGCGTGAATGGTGAGGAGCGCATTGCGGCTATCGTCTTTACTGGAAAGGATTTTGCGGAGTTCGAGTTCGTCAACGGCGGTCTGCGCTTTCGCAATTTCACCATTGATATCGCCCTCGAGAGATTCGTCATTCATTTCATCGGCGAGCTCGATCATTGCGCCGGCATCATCGACGATGGCAACGGTATTTTGCCAAAGCGAGACCCATTCTTTGCGTTCGGCAATTTCCTGCATAATTTTCTGAGCGGCGGTGTTATCATCCCAAAAATTGGGTGCTTCGGACTGCTGCTCACGTTCGGCGATTTCGTCTAGTTTAGTATCGAGGTCAAAGGAACCTCCGCAGTTGTTCAGTACGCGAACGGAGGTCATTGATACGGGATTTTTGCGGTTCAAACATGTTGTGCTTTCTGGATAATGTGTATTGAGAGAGAGTTTGTTTTTTTTGTGTCAAAATCCGACCCTTAAGGTCAGACTCATCATGCGGAAGTTATTTCAGGATTACCGTTTGATATGTGTAAAATACGAATAAAGCATCATCCGAAGAGCTCGAGTATTCGTGAGTAATTTCATAGATTATGCCACTAAAATCCGAACTGACTGTTCTCTGTGTGCTGCAAAACCAAGCGCTGCAAGTATTTGTTCTTTATTGAGTAACGGATAATCCTCAATAATTTCATTGTAACTCATACCGGAAGCCAGCCATGAAAGTATGTCTTCAACCGCGATGCGGGTGCCTGCAATACACGGCTTCCCAAAGCGCACTTCAGGATTGATTGTTATCATTTCGTGATAGTTTTCCATAGTTGAATAGAGAGGTTATAAACATCAAAACATCATTGCTTCACAAATTCATAGCGGGGTTTGCGATAGACAAACGGCTTATCGGAGTAATCTTTATTGGCATCAATATCATACAGTACAAGCTTTCGGTCGATGAGACGATACGCAAATGACTTCTGATTTTTTGTATGCATATCGAATACCAGATGATTAAAATACCATTCGCCTGCTGCAAAATCTAGAACAACAAAGTACTTCTTGAACTTCATAAAATTCCGCACTTTTCCATCACTCGTTAATTCTATTTGCGTGGTTTTATCCTTTATTGTTGTGCTGTAGATTCCGGCAAACATGATTTTATTTACCTCATATTGAACTGAACCATCTGAAAAATCAGGGCATTTGGTAAATTTATCTTGATTGATTACTTTTTTGTGCTTGTCATAATGATAGACAATCAAAAAAGTATCTCTTCCGGAAATTTGATACCCAAGTTCAGAAAATTTTGATTTCCCGGTATAGTCTTTCC
This sequence comes from Bacteroidota bacterium, assembly GCA_052035765.1. GTDB lineage: Bacteria > Bacteroidota > Ignavibacteria > Kapaibacteriales > UBA961 > JADJXV01. The sequence continues at coordinate 561 of JBPOHH010000523.1, read as the reverse complement.
ACGTTGTAGGCAATGTTGAATCTGTGATGCCGGCTTGAAGATATATTTTGAAACCATAGCCACCTTCATGGAGTGTCATTCCTTCTACTATGATTGTTTTACTTACTTTTTTGGCCCTGATATGTAGTTCAATAACTCCTGATTTGCCTTCTGTTTTAAAAGGTGATTTAGTTTTTTTAATTTCATCGATATACTCAGTATTTACCCAGTTACCATCTACTATAGCCAGATATTTCTTGCGCATTTCATCCGGCAAAATACGTGTGGGCTTATGGATTCCTGCAGTGGTTAGTTGACAAAGTAATATGAAAATCAAGCAAGTTAGAAAAAAAACTATTTTCATGATACTCTTGAATAATATCGTAAAATGATTCTACTATTCCCTTATTCTTTCAGATACTTACCCGTTCGCCTCTTCCTTCACCCAATCATACCCTCTCGCCTCAAGCTCAAGCGCGAGCTCTTTGCCGCCGGATTTTACAATGCGACCATTATAGAGTACATGCACGAAGTCGGGAATGATGTAGTCGAGCAGACGTTGGTAGTGGGTGATGACGATTG
>JBPOHH010000065.1:0-1991 GCA_052035765.1 Bacteroidota bacterium | reverse complement strand
TCTTCAGCGGTTGGGGAGTGTCGGCAGCCGTGGAAGTGGGCGGACTCTACCGCACTCGCGATGCGGGCAAAACTTGGACTCGTATTTGGCAGTCAGATAGAGTGACAAGCTGTACGTTTAACCCTGCAAAACCTTCGGAAGTGTATGTCACGACAGAAGTTGAGGGTTTGTGGTATTCTAATGACATCATATCTGCTACGCCGACTGTTGCGCTGGTGAACAGCTATCCGTTCCGTCAACCGGTGCGTGTATTTTTTAATCCGTTCAAGCAGGGTGAAGTATGGGTGACGAGTTTTGGTCATGGCATGCGTGTCGGCAACAGCGGAAGTATTCAGCCGCAATTACCTGCAAAGCCAACGCTGAAGTTACCGATGAATGTGGCAGATAATATTGAGAGAATTGGCAAAGTGGAGTGGAATCCATCGGCTGAGGCAACAGAATACAATGTTGAAATCGCGGTAGATCAGGCATTTATGTCAAAAATAGCCGAAGGCAATGCACTTTTGCAAACGAGCTACACGTATTCAGTACTTGCTCCTTCGACGAAATACTACTGGCGTGTGCAGGCATCAAATGCTGCAGGCAAAAGTGAGTGGAGCGATGTGTGGAGTTTCACAACGATGGATGCAATTGGTGTTGACGAGAAGGCGGCAAGCGATGGAATACAGCTGCGTGTCATGCCGAATCCGATTGTGGAAACGGCGGCAATTGAATGCTCGATTCCTCAATCGCAGGATATTACTCTACACCTCTATGATATGCTCGGCAGGGAAGTAACGACCGTCTTTATAGGAAGAGTTCAAGCCGGTTTGCATACCTTTTCGATGCCAATGACGATTAATGGCATGTACAGACTGACATTGACATCGGGTGGCCGTTCCATATCGGTGCCGGTGGTTATTGGTCGGTAATTGAAAGGGTAGTGTTTTTTGCAAAGTGTGCAGGAAAAGTAAAGATTAATCATAAAAAAAGCCCTGAGTGTCCATTCACTCAGGGCTTTTTATGTGTTATAAGTGGAATTATTTCATACGTTTAAATTCCACGCGACGATTACGCTGACGATTTTCGGCTGTTGTGTTCGGCACGATTGGTTCGTCCGGTCCTGCTCCACGTGTTGTGAGGCGGCTTTCAGCAATACCTTTGTTCACGAGCCATGTTTTGACTGCATTTGCGCGTCCGGAGGATAAGTTGAGATTCATATCACGATCGCCGGTATTATCGGTGTGACCGCTGATTTCAACCGCGATATCAGGGCTTGTTTGTAAAGCATTAAGAGCGAAGCCGAGGATACGTTCGGATTTTTTGGTAATTGCAGAGTCACCGGTTGCGAATTCAATTCCGCGAAGGGCGATTTTCTTACCCGGAGCGATACTCATGATATCGTCATCAGCATCGAGAGGATTTCCGTTAAGTCGTACTTCCTCGCCGTCATTGACGCCACCATCATCGGTGTCTGCGAGTAAAGGATTGGTTTTGTATTTGTTTACTTCTTCACCGTCGAGCAAGCCGTCACCGTCAGTGTCAGGATTATTCGGGTCGCTGCCGAGCGCTACTTCATCAATATCACTCAATCCATCTCCATCAGTGTCTTTTTCAAATGTTTTTACTTTGTACATGATCGACAGTCTGGCATGCCAGTATGCGTCCGGAACATCGTCATAGACGGGATTCATGTTGTCCGAACTGATATGCGAATGAGCTGAAAGATCAAAGACCCAGTTGTCATCCTTCATAAAATAGGTGAGACCAAGACCTACCGGCACAACAAGAGAAGCACTGCTGAGCGTCGAGGCAATATCTTTGTTGAAAGGAGCATCTTTCACATCATACATCATCAGACCGACACCGGCAGAGACATACGGCATGAGAGACGATGAAGGCAGCGGATAATAACGAAGGCGCAGGTCGGGAGACATGTAGCTTGTTTTGTACTGCGAAAAGCCACCCAAGTCAGACGTCTGATTGGATGCCATGTGGAAGCTGAACTCAGG
>JBPOHH010000566.1:0-5287 GCA_052035765.1 Bacteroidota bacterium | reverse complement strand
CGGGTGAACCGTAGATAATATAGCTGTTGTACTTGGCGGGATTGGTATCAGCAAAGGTGGCCTTGCCGATATTGCAGAGGCGGACGAGTTCTTTATAGAGAGTATTGGCAGCGATGAGACGTTTGGGCTTGGACTCTGCACGGTCGCGGTCAATCTGAGAGATAGCGGTAATGGCGGAAATGAAATCGGTAATCCGGGCTTGAATCGCCGCCGTTACCTCCTCCACATCACCCTCAGGCGTGAGAGCTTCGATATCTTCCCTGGCAATTTGTAATGCATTTTCAATGATGCTGATTAAATCTCCATCATCCGCTAGCTTCATTTCACTGAACGAGTATTGCCTGATATGCGGTGATTGCAAGCCGAATGCATTCGTTGCCATCGACTGAAGCGTTTTTACTTCCTTGATGAGCGTCTTGCGGGCAGTATCCCGTGCAAGTATCAGCTCTTTGTGTTTCACGGCGTAATACTTGTCCGTCTTGGTATTCTTTAACGCCGTGATGAGGTCCGAAAATGCGGTAAGAGTGTCGGCAGTTACTTTCCGCTTCGCCAATTCGGGCATATCGGTAGTAAGTGCTGCAAGCAGTTCTACTGCTTTAAGTTGTAATTCGCCATCAGAGAATGAATAATCTCTGGATTCTTCATTAGTACTCATACGAGCTCCTAATAGTTTGTAAAAAATGAACTGTAAAAATAAAAGACCGACCGACATTTGTACAACGTGATGTACCTGCACGTGATGCAGTGCAGGAGAGGACAGGCAGTGTTGCGAAGTACATTCAGCGTGACGAACTCTTCGTGTGTCCTTTTGCATGAGCCACAACACACTATCCGGTGTTCATCAAGCGGCTGTGCATGCACAAAAACACACGACGGGGATCGCTGTCGCAGGCGGATGGAAGGTGAGACGCAAAATTTTGCGTCTCTACAAATGTGGTATTTCCCGTCCGGTCGTTGTTACCAACCGACCGTCACTACATACCGTTAAAACGTTCTGCATCCTGTAGAGTCGCAAAATTTTGCGTGTCTAAAAATGTGGTATTTGCCGTCCGGTCGTTTTTTACCAACCGACCGTCACTACATACCTTTGAAACGTTCTGCATCCTGTAGAGACGCAAAATTTTGCGTCTCTACAAATGTGATATTTCCCGTTCGGTCGTTTTTTACCATGCGACTGTCACTACATACCTTTGAAACGTCCTGCATCCTGTAGAGACGCAAAATTTTGCGTCTCAACTTTTGGGTCGTCCGACGGTGCTATGCTCGTCGTCCGAACGTATTCGTGCGTCGTCCGACGGTGCTATGGTCGTCGTCCAAACGCACTTTTGAGTCGTCCGACGGTGCTCTGCCAGTCGTCCGAACGTATTTTTGGGTCGTCCGACGGTGCTATGGTCGTCGTCCGAACGTACTTTTGGGTCGTCCGACGGTGCTATGCTTGTCGTCCGAACGCACTTTTGGGTCGTCCGACGGTGCTCGTGAGTCGTTCAACACACACTCTTCGATGGGTAAATTGGACTGTCGGTATCATTGATGATTGGATGAGAGTCATCTGCTGTGCACAGTGCATCTTCTGGTAGAGTTCTGTACATGCAGGCAGGAAGTAGATTAGAGTCCGGCGGATGTCAGGCGGTGTACTTCGCGAAGTGATAGAGCGATATCCCTGCTGCGACGGCTACATTGAGTGACTCTGCCGCTCCTATAGCGGGGATGATGTATTCTCCGGTGAGGAGCGCTTGTATCTCCGGCGAGATGCCATGCGATTCACTTCCAAAAACCAGAGCAAAACGTTGAGTCGTTGGGCGGAGATCGTGGAGGCGCGTTGTCGCTGAAAGTGATGCGCCGTAGAGGTCGTAACCGGAGAAATGCGTGCGGATGTATTCTGCTGAATTGATCGTTGGTTGAAGTAGAGTCGTGCGGAAGACCGAACCCATCGTTGCACGGACGGTTTTGGGATGATAGCGATGCGCTGATGCGCCGCAGAGGAGGATAGAGTGGAAGCCGAACCAATCAGCAGTGCGAATAATAGTGCCCACATTGCCCGGGTCGGCAATTCCATCGAGGATGACAAGGCGTTCGGGCTGTTCAGCCGGTGCTGCCGGATAGCGCGTCACAGCAAGGATGCCCTGCGGGGTCTGCGTGTCGGATATTTGCCGGAAGCCACGTTCATCGGTGGTGTACACTGCAACGCCTTTGTCGGAGTATTCCATCGCAAGAGCAAGCAGGTGAGGAGTGGCCGGAGTACGAATCACCACACATTCGGTGATGAATGTACTTGTCAGGAGCTCACGGCAGAGTTTTTCGCCTTCGACCGTGAAGCATTCTTCTTCATCTCTGGTGTGATTGTCGTGCAGAGAGCGTATGTATTTGTTAAGATTATGAGATAGTTGCATTAATAATAAGTAATGTCACAATAGCCGTGACAGTATGAATTTAGCGCAGGAATGAGTGTATATATTGAGTAAAAATAAAACTTTCTACGGAGAAAATCGGCGTTTTCCTGCGAGATTGTTTGCTCAAAACCAATCTTCCTTGTAATTTGCCATTAAATCAAGCGCAGAAAACCCTACTATGAGCACAACGTGGCCAAGTTTGTATCCAATAAAGACGAGTCTGTCCGGCTCTTTAAAAATCCGGTATTGGAGTATTTTTCCCACATACATCCGCTCACGCCTGTTGTCTTTTATACGCCGGTGATTGTGTATTTCGCCTGGCAGGGTGTGGCGAATACGTCGGTGTTGATGACGCTCCTGTTTTTTGTGGTGGGTGTGTTTTTGTGGACGATTCTCGAATATACGCTCCATCGGTTTGTGTTTCATTATCAGCCCAAGACGGAATGGGGGAAGTACATTCATTTCCTCTCGCATGGTATTCATCATGATTATCCGAAAGATTCGACGCGTTTGGTGATGCCTTTGCTCGTGAGTGTGCCGATTGGGATTGTGACATTTGCGCTTTTCTACTCGGTGTTTGGGGTGAACTACAGTGCTGCCTATTCGGGAATTGTGTTTGGGTATGTGAGTTATGATTCGATTCATTATGCTACCCATCATTTCCATCTCAAGGGGCGCGTGGGGAAATTCCTGAAGACTTATCATTTACGGCATCATTATTCCGATGATCATTCGGCGTATGGGGTGTCGAATCCTTTGTGGGATTATGTGTTCGGTACCACACCCAAACGGGGAGATGGGAATTCTGGTGGAACGATAGGTGGGACAAAAGAGACGGTGTGAACCCCTTCTTTAACGATTATTATACGATTATTTATTCATAAGATAAAGTACAAAGTCATGGCAATTTCTACACAAACAATTCTCGACGTCGTGCGGCCTGTGTGCCCGGGTGTCGAAACGTATGAACATCACAATCAACTCACGCTTATTATTCCGATGAGTGATATTGTGGAGGTCTGCCGCGAGCTGCGCGACAACTCGCTGACGCAATTTACGATGCTGATTGACATTACGGCAATTGACTGGAACCGCAAGTCTCATCGCTTTGAAGTCGTGTATTTTCTTCAGTCGATGGCGATAGGTGGTCGGGTGCGTCTCAAAGTCGCGGTCAACGATTATCATCTTCATTTGCCGACAATGACCGGTATCTGGGAGTCGGCGAATTGGTACGAGCGCGAGACATTCGACATGTACGGTATTAAGTTTGATGGTCATCCGGACTTACGTCGATTCTACATGCCCGAAGACTTCGCCGATCCGAAGAATGCCGAGCCATTATATCCGCTGCGCAAAGATTTCCCGTTGATGGGAATTCCCGGCTCTATGCCGCTGCCTCCTATGCCGGAGAGGATCTAATCGTATTGGTAATGTGTCTGATAGCAAGTACCTGAAATTATTATATGTTGTAATGCAGAAAATCCGTGTAACCGTTCTCATAGCTTGGAGTGTACTGTCGCTGAACGGCTGTCTGTTTGTCAAGCAAAAGGAACAATTGCCACCGCCGACGGTGCTGAGTCCGCAGCCCGAGACCGTCATGAGCGATAATCTCGTTCGCTCGAAAGCCGGTGACGTGATTGCACTTCTGCCGGTGGGGTGGTTTTTTGTAGAACTCGAAGGCAAGGCGCCCTCGGATGTGTTTGCGATTGCCGTGAATCCTGATTATACGCTTTCAGCGGTGTTTTCGACACTCAGAAAAGTCGAAACAAGTGATTCGGTCGTTGGTCGGGAGGGAATTTACGCATTATCTCGTATGAGTTTTGCCCGTCACGAACGTAAAACAGCCGGGAATGTCAAGCAAATCGGTAAAACGACGTCCCTGAAAATTGGTCCCCGGGAATTTGGTTTTTTTGAAATTACCGGTGTCTTCCGTTCTGATACGACAAGTGGCGCGATTCCCGGACCGTCTGCAAGTGGAACATTAAAAACGAAGGTCGCAGTCTTTGAATCGTCGCTCGGTAATTACTATGAATTCGCGCTTGTTCCCACGACGATCAGTGGCAAGCAACTACCCACAGAGGAAGAAACTGCGAAGATATTCCGATCCATTCTCACCACTTTTCAATTTTAACCTTATCCATCTAACATCTATGAAGCTCTCCGAGGATACACAGGCAATTCTTGATTATTTGACCGCCACTGAAGTTCAGCTCCGTAAGCCGAATGATATCGGTGCATTACTCGAAATAGGTGCCGAAACAGGCGCCGCAGAGGATATGAACGATATGATTCTCGCCGGTAAGAATATCTGGAGTGTCTATGGAATTATCAAAAAAATGAAAATGGGTGACGAGGGTTTTCAGAATATGGAGGAGCAGTTCATGGTTGAAATGAATACGCTCCGAACAATTCTCGTTCGGTTTTTAGGGGAAGTCTCCGACATCACCTACCGCAGATTTGAGAATACCTATCTCGGTATGAGTCAGGGGACAATCCGTAATCTCGTCGATTTATCACACGATTTGGCAGCGCTGAAGAATCTTCAGAATAGGGTGAAGTATGAGGGAGAGTAGTACGTGGTAAGTCAGTAAGTCGTAAGTGGGTAAGTCTGTAAGTCGTAAGTTGGTAGGTTGTAAGTCTGTAAGTCGTAAGTGGTAAGTGGGTAAGTCGTAAGTCGGTAAGTTGTAAGTTGGTAGGTTGTAAGTCGTAAGCTGATTAGTTGGTTAGCAATAGATTATGCAGTTATAGTCGTTAGTGTCCTTATAGTCCTTAGTGTCCTTTCAGTCGTTAGTGTCATTATAGTCCTTAGTGTCCTTTCAGTCCTTAGTGTCATTTCAGTCCTTAGTGTCCTTATAGTCCTTATTGTCCTTTCAGTCATTAGTGTCATAAAAGTCATT
>JBPOHH010000472.1:0-1505 GCA_052035765.1 Bacteroidota bacterium | reverse complement strand
ACGCCGTTATTCGAACCCGACCGTAATTTATTATCTCTGTAAAATGGCTTCAATGTACGGGTGACATGAGAGAAGGGTAGTCCGTCGCCATACACCGCCCAGGTGCTCATGGTGTTATTCCGGTAATACATTCTGCCATTGCTGCCGGCTGCATATACGCCGCCGTCGGTGCCTAATTGATGCATAATGTCGGTAATACCGAGGTCCGCGATATCGCCGGTCGTCCAGTTTTCCCATGTCTGCCCGCCGTCGGACGACTTAAATACTTTGTTTTTCGAGCCGCCGGAGGCGAGTCCCCACCAGAGAACATTCTCATCGGTGCCGCTGAGGGTTATCGTCGATACGCGGCGTTCACCACCGGACGTACCTGCGGGCGGTGGGAGTTCTTTCCAAGTTTTTCCGGCGTCCGTTGTCTTCCAGATTTTACCATTCCCGAGTTCATTTGATCGCTGCGTTACGTACATGACATTAGGATTACTTCTTGAAATTTCAATATGTTCCATAATCGCGCCTCTGTTGGTTGAGTCGGGTGAGGCAAAAACGGAGTCATAGCTACGGCCGTCATCGGTTGAACGCCAGATGGTATTACCGCTACCGATCCAGACAGTGTTGTAGCAGCGCGGGTCCCATGCCATTTCGCTGTGCTCGAGGTGATAGTAGCTTTCATTAGGGAATTTACCCACCGGATGTGATAGGATTCGTTCATTAATATCGGTTGAAATCGTGCGCCCGCCGAGATCTGAAAAATACATTTTTCTATTTTGAATTGGATTCACATAACCCGTTGAATTTTCAGCGCCTCCCATGCGGTAGAATTTTTCTTTGTAATTTTCGTGCCATGCGGTATTGCCATTGTGGTAGCGCCCGCCGACGAGAACGTCCTCGTTCCACCCTGCGTCAAAACCCCAGAAATCGGCGCCATTGATGCCCGACATTCTCGTTTCGGCATTGGCAGTGGATGTGAAGAAGTCAGTCGAGTAATAGATACCGCCATCGGTCGAAACCCACGATTCATTCCCAATACAATGCATATCCTGCACATCGGGATGGATCGGGAAGTCGCCGCCAGAACCGCCGAATATTTTGAAGGTCACGCCGCCGTCGATTGAGCGATAACCGTTGGCTGTGCCGGTCATGACGTGATCTGCATTCGTATGGGAGGCGGCGATAGAGAGGTCGTAGAATCCTTGCCAGTTCGCCATTTCAAACACGTCTTTTGTTTTGCCGGTGGCGGCAATTTTCCCTGTTTCCCCTTTGTCATCGCTCCGCATCATGTACGGAATATCATTTGCTCCCATGATAAGAGCGTAGATGCGATTAGCATTGGCGGGAGTTACTGCCATGCGTCCGCCTGCTTCACTATTGAGTGCGTTTGCGAGCCCGCCGGTAGAGCGCTTGGAAAAAGTCACGCCGGCGTCGGTGGATTTAAAGAATTCGTAGCGTTTAGTCGTAGAATCGTTGTACTGTAAACAATATACTTCATTGCTATTTGCGGGGTTTAATTC
>JBPOHH010000652.1:0-3758 GCA_052035765.1 Bacteroidota bacterium | reverse complement strand
ACGGAATTTGTTCTGCCAGAGATGACATGCTGTCATTTTTTAACAATCATTAACGGATACTATGCAGTAGTGGTATTTTTATGCCAAATTTCTCGGCATTGTCCTGCGCGCGTTCATATCCTGCATCGGCATGACGGAGAATTCCCATCATCGGGTCATACGTTAGTACCCGACCAAGACGCGCTTCCGCGCCGGGCGTTCCGTCAGCAACCACTACCATTCCGGCATGAAGCGAGAGCCCCATCCCCACTCCTCCACCATGATGGAGCGACACCCAACTTGCTCCACCGATTGCATTTAACGCGAAATTTAGGTATACCCAGTCGGCAATTGCATCCGAGCCATCCTTCATTGCTTCTGTTTCGCGGAAAGGAGATGCAACTGAACCGCAATCGAGGTGATCGCGACCAATGACGATAGGCGCAGACACTTTCCCATCACGCACTAAATCATTAAACATCTTCCCTGCTTTGGCGCGTTTGCCGTATTTGAGCCAACAGATACGTGCAGGAAGTCCTTGCCAGCCGACATGCTTCTGAGCCTTGGTAATCCACCTATGAAGATTTTCATTATCCGGGAAGAGTTCCATAATTGCACGATCTGTCACATGAATATCATTCGGGTCGCCGGAGAGTGCCACCCAGCGAAACGGACCGCTGCCGTCACAAAAGAGCGGGCGAATATACGCCGGTACAAACCCTTGGAAATCAAAAGCATTAGCCACGCCACCTGAATCACGGGCTACACCGCGCAAGTTATTCCCATAATCAAACACCACCGCTCCACGCTGTTGAAATTCGAGCATCGCCCGTACATGTTCAGCAATCGAACGATAGGTACGTTCCAAATATTCCGCCGGATTTTCAATTCGTAATTCATCGGCTGCCGCTTTTGTCATTCCACTTGGATAATACCCGTTTAACGGATCATGAGCTGCTGTTTGGTCAGTAACGACATCGGGTAGGATATTTCGGCGCACGAGTTCGGGTAGTACTTCGGCAGCATTTCCGATAAGCCCTATAGATATTGGCGTCTTATTCGTACAATGTTCGGTTATGAGTGCGAGTGCTTCGTCTAAATTTGCGCATTTGACATCACAATATCCATCATGAATACGCTTATCAATTCTCGTTTCGTCAATTTCGACACACAGGCATGCTGCGCCGCAGAAAGTAGCTGCCAGTGGCTGAGCGCCGCCCATACCGCCGAGACCTGCTGTGAGCACAAAGCGTCCGTTCAATGTACCGCCAAAATGCTGTCGTGCGCATTCGGCAAAGGTCTCGTACGTGCCTTGGAGGATTCCCTGCGTACCGATATAAATCCAGCTCCCGGCCGTCATCTGGCCGTACATCATGAGTCCAAGTGCATCTAAGCGTCTGAATTCTTCCCAAGTTGCCCACTTGCCCACTAAATTCGAATTAGCAATAATTACCCGTGGAGCGTGCTCATGCGTGCGCACAATTCCTACCGGTTTACCTGACTGCACGAGCAAAGTCTCGGTCTCATCCATCGAACGCAGCGAATCGAGAATTGCATCAAAACATTCCCAATTGCGAGCTGCTTTTCCGAGACCTCCATAGACGATGAGTTGATCGGGCTTTTCTGCATTATCAGGGTCTAAGTTGTTTTGAATCATGCGATACGCGGCTTCAATTTGCCAGTTTTTACAAGTCAGGGTCGTGCCTCTCGGCGAACGTACTGTGCGCATAAGTTATCTTCAATTATGGGTAAGGAAATAGGATTAATGAGTGTATTATTCCACAAAAATACAGATAATTTTGGGTTCGACTTTGTACTCTTGACCTGTTTTTTGGGTTATCGTTTGCTCACTGCGGGTTTTGTACAACAACTATGCATCAACGTTTGGACGGCAAGGGTAGTGACCGCAAGCGATTGTCCGGAACACAGACAAGGGGTACAATTCAATCAGGCGGAGAGGATTTGGTCGAAGACATCCGTAATTCCGTGAAAAGCGCTACGGGAAACACGATCGCGGATATTAGCAGTAAAATCGACAGTAGAGCGTAGGGAATAAAAGCGAACGACGGCTTTGGCGAGTTCTTCGGGGGATTCGGGTGGGGCTACAATACCGGTGACGCCGTCGGTGACATATTCCTCAACACCCCCGACGCGTGTGACCACGGCCGGCACGCCAAAGCTGTAAGCTACATTGAGAATGCCGCTTTGCGTTGCACTGCGGTAGGGCTGTACCATCACGTCGGCGGCGGCGAAATATTTGCCGACTTCTTCATTAGGAACGAATTGATTGACGAATTTCACTCGGTCGGAGGTGCCGTTTTGCTGTACTACATCGGTATAGATTTCGGGTTTGTCGTAGAATTCACCGACGACCAAAAGCTTGGCATTCGGGAGTGATTTAAGAATCAGCGGAAAGGCATGAAGAAGTATGTCAAGTCCTTTGTATTTACGGACATAACCAAAGAACATAAGTACATTATCTTCGCTGGTGAACCCCAATGCCGTGCGTTCTGCTACTCCATCAAAGGGTGTATGAGAATAATCGAACATCGGCAGCTCGGAGCGGAAAATAGGGCGACCGGCGGCGATACCTTTCAGATGATGCTCTACCTCAGCAGAAAGTGCGAGAAATTTATTGGCATAGCGCAGTCCAAGCTTTGTGAGAAATGAATCAATAAATCGTGCTTCATGAGAGATGAAATTCTCGGTAATGAAGAGGATTTTCCCGGAATAATGCTTCCTGAGGAGTAAGGACATCGCCCAATGACATGCGCCAAAGAAAGGATTCCACCAGTCAAAAACGACCAAGTCGGCGTTCTCACGCTTTATGCGGAATGCTGTTTTTATCCATGAGATCGGATTAATGGAATTGACAAGGCGTTCATTCGGGTAGCCCTGAATGACTTTTTCACTTTGGTCGAATTGAGTAGTACCCGGGAAGAGGAACGAGGGATAGAGTAAGGAATAATTCAGCAAGCGCACGTCAAATTTGGCAGACAGGGCATTGCATAAATACTGAATAAACATGGCATTACCGCCACGATACGGATGAGCCGGACCGATAATTATGATTTTTTTTCGTGGAGATTCTGTCATAAGACGAGCGAGAGTATGAAGGAGATTATGGAATTAAAATTCCATCACGAGTGAGAGATGATGCCCTACTTGTCCGTTGGCAAGGTCATCGGCAGCGATGGCATAATCGACTTGAAAACGAAATGGCAGTGATGCAACGACCGGTTTTACGGTAAATCCTGCTCCCCATTGAGTCATCGGCATAAACGTATTGAGATTGTATTCTTCGCCGTAGACCGACATACCGCCTCGGACGGCGAGTAATTCCAACGGTGAATATTCGGCACCGAGGATAATCGTCGGAACTTTATCATGTTGATTATAGACTGCATCAAGAGCAAGGAGGACATACTGTGTAGCGGGTAATTCTACTGTTTCCGGCTCACCGCGTACGGTCGAGCGCACGACATATTCCTCTTGATTGATTCCAATTTCCGTGGCAACTCCGGCTCTGATGGTAAATGGAATAAGATCTTTCCCGTTGACAGACTTCCAGTCAATTCTCCCACCTATATTTTGAATCGAAGCACCGACGGTAAACAGGTCTAAGAAGTTCATTTTTGCACCGAAATCGAAGGCAAACGTTTTTCCGCTTGCGCCAGACCCGGTAAGTGTATTAATCAGATATTTAGCACTTGCTCCAAGCGAAAAGAGGTCATTCCTCCAAGAGCCGCCGACGGCCATGTCATACTGTTCGTTGGAGA
>JBPOHH010000731.1:0-2050 GCA_052035765.1 Bacteroidota bacterium | reverse complement strand
GTATTCACATGGAGAATAAAGACATAGCGAATCTTCTCTACGCGTCGGTGCGAACGATTGTGGGTCATAGATTGAACATTCGCAAGAAACTCGGGCTCGGACTCAAGGATAATTTATCGGTGTTTTTGGCGGGATGGTGAGAATGGATTTTTTGTCGGTGATAGACCACCGTAGGGGCGAATTGCATTCGCCCTAACCCTAGCACGACCAGGGCGAATGCGATTCGCCCCTACGGTCTAAATTCTATGCTCCACTAAAACTGTCACACAATCAATTACTTCTCTCACAACGCACAACATGGCAAAATCTCCTCAAAAAACTATTCCGCAGCTAGAGCGCGAGCTGGCGAAAGCGAAGACCGACATAGTAAAAATCGCTCTCCTTAATGAACTTGCGCTCGAGGTAAAACAGACAGATATCCATCGTGCTATTGCATTGTGTAAAGAAGCACTTGCTCTTGCTGAAAGAATACATGATTTTGTATGGATAGGAAATTCTGCCTATCATCTTGCTACGTTTTACTCCCTGCGAATGGGAAAGAACGATATCGCGTTGGAGTATGCCGAACAGGCACACAAGTACTATCTCCAAGCTAACAATTTTGTTGGTCAGGCACTTACGCTCAAGCTTTATGCGGTAATCTACAGTCACTTTCACGACCAGGCGCGAGCCGAGGAGTATTTTAAAGAAAGTATGGAGATTGCTGAGCGCGAAGGGCTCACACGTGACGAGATTGCCTTTGATATATCCTTAGGTAATTTCTATCATGATTTCGGACGGTACGAGGAGGCAATTCAGCATTTTCAAAAAGCGCTCCTCCAAGAGCGCACCAAAGGAGATAAAGAAGGCGAATCGATTGTGCTTAACAATCTCGGCAATGTCAATGACGATATGGGTGACTATGCAATGGCAATGCGATACCATACCCAAAGCTTGCTCATTAAAAAGTCGATGAACGATCAGTATGGCATCGCCGCCTCCCTGCAAAATATCGGTGTGATATTCTCTAAATTTGGTGATTACGAATCCGCTCTCACGTATTTTACCGAAAGCTTGGCTATCAAAGAAGCCATCGGAAATAAGCTTGGCGCAGCAGGGTCGTTGACGAATATAGGTTCGATTCTCAATAATCTCAATAAATACGCGGAAGCACTGAAAGCATTTGGTTCAGCGAGAACTCTATACGCAGAACTCCTTCGGCCGCAGATGCTTGCATTGATTATAAATAATATCGGTGCAACGCAGGTTGCCTTAGATCAAACCGAAGAAGGGCTGCGCACCCTACTCGAATCCTACGAGATGCGTAGCGATTTGGGCGATCGCTATGGCTTGGCTTCCTCATGCTATAATCTTGCCAAAGTCTATACCCGGCTCGGTGATGCACAACAGGCAGTCAGCTATGCCCTCCGTGGTATGGAATACAGTATTTCAATAGGCGAAAACCGGCGCATGCCCGAGCATTATCTAGGGCTTGCAGAAATTTATCTAAAATTTGAACATTACCCAGAAGCGCTCAGGTATGCCCAAAAAGCCATCGACATTTCTACCGAACAAGGCGATAAACGACATCTCTACCTCGCTCTTGAATGCGCGGCACAGGCACATGAAAAGCATGGTAATCTCGCCGAAGCTTTAAGTAATTACAAGCACTATATAGAAATTAAGCAGCAGGTTTTAAACGAATCAACTGCTCATAAAACAAATACCTTACTCGTTCAATTTGACACCGAACGTATGCAACACGACAACGAAATTTTCCGCCTTAAAGCAGAAGAAGCCGAAAAACAAGCCGAATTTTACAACCGTGAATTACAGCTCATCGCGCTTCACTTGGTCGAAAAAAATGAATTCCTGAAACAAGTAAAAACTCTTATACAGCAGAATGTGACCGGGACCGAAAGCGAACTCAAAAAGCTCGTTACTTCAATCGAGTCGAATGTAGCCGCAAAAGAAGAATGGCAGACTTTCAAGCAGAAATTCGACCGCGCACATGATGAGTTTATTCAGCGATTGAGCAAGGAATTCCCGCAGCTCACACCAATGGAACTTA
>JBPOHH010000364.1:0-1758 GCA_052035765.1 Bacteroidota bacterium | reverse complement strand
ACAATCCGCTCCTATGGTTCCAAAAACATTTCTCTACTTCACCACCACCATCGACTGCTCCATCACACAATTCCCCACCACCATCCGTACACCATACACACCTGCACTCAAGCTCTCGACCGGAATGGACACTTGATAGCTGCCGCTGTCGATAGTTGAATTCACAAGAGTTACGACTTTCTCACCTGTTGGAGAATAGATCGAGATGTCGGTAGGACTTCGCGTGGGAAGTGTGTATTCTATACTTCCACCATCGCGATTGATAGGATTTGGCGTCAGAGTGAATGAACATTCACTCACCTTGTTCGGTGGTGTGGTGTCATCGTGTACTCCCGTGGTGCTTTTGTACTGAATGCGCACCGTCGTGTCATTCCCGCGGCGGTCCGCGAAGCGGAGGGTGGCGAGAGCATCTTTCGATTTATCAATCACTTGGAGTGACCAGTCAGTTGATTGAGTAATGCCTGCTATGAAGGGAGTTTTCTGTCCTACGGTGAATTGATAATTATAATTCGAGTCCTTGCTCATGCTGACAAGTCCGAGACGCGAACTCTTCACAGGGTCGAGTGGGTAGTCCGTGACGAGGCCATTCTGCACCGAACCATCACCCAGCTGCGACCATTCGACACGCGGCTTCTCGGTGTCGAGCGAGAGCAGATCGACAAGGCGCACTGTGGATGGATATCCGTAAGCATCACCTGCCGAAAATCCATACGAATAGGCGGCGAGTGGGCTCTTTGCGCGAATTTTAAAAACGCCGTCATAGGGCAAGGTGAGCGTTTTCATGGCGTACGTATGTCCATTCACTGAAACGGGTAAGACGAGTCCAGGAGTCGAACCGTGGCGCGCGCTCATCAGTTTCCACTCAAATTTTCCGTTCGTTACTTGACCCACTTCAATATCATCAGGAATACTATTCGCCGGTCCAAGCCGGTAAATCACATTCACATAATGCAATTTGAAATTGTCAATGCCTCCACTCCCGCCGGGCGTGTTGAATGTAATTTCATTCTGATACTGTTCAATTGGTGTGAGAGTCATTTGGAAGGGTGAAGATGAAATAGCATCATCAGACTCGCTTGGATTATACTGCACCACATAGATCGGCTTATCTGCTGTAATCACAACGCATTGCGGCGCCCCATCGAATGAACGTCTCTCTACATACCCAATATCTATCGTTCGCGCTGAAAGAGGCAGTACGAGCCATTGTTCGCCATTTCGATACACAGTCGTATTTTTTTCTTTAGCATAAATTCGAATAATCGGGTTCTTTTTCCGACCAAAAATCGGCGTTACATGATATTCCTTGCCCCAGGCGAAGGTGGGGAGTTCCATCTCACGAAGAGGATTACACTGCGTTCCGCCCGTTGGAACATTGGCGCATTGATTCCCCGAGACGACCGCAACGGGTTTGGTAGATTTTATATAACTTCCTGATAAATCTTGCGATTCCCCATTCCCGGCAAAACACAGCACATCGCCTTTATTCATCAAAAATGTCGTGTCTTTGCCGGATGCGAGTCCGCCGGAAGTTTCGGATTTCGGCGTGCCGCCCATGCTAAAATTCACTTCGGTCGAGTCATACGCGGCTGTAATTGTCACTTCACTGATAAGCTGATACTTCTCGGAAGTATTTGGTATAATTTGAGGATACGACGACACCACATATTCATTACCCAGCGAACTCACCGGCAATATCAGGAATCCTTCACGTGCATTTTCATAGCGATTGACGCCGCAGATAATAATCGGTGACTC
>JBPOHH010000463.1:0-4552 GCA_052035765.1 Bacteroidota bacterium | reverse complement strand
TTCCTACATTCCTGAAAGCCGGACATCCTATGAGTACAACTCGCAACACTTTGATAATCCTCTGCTTGCATGCGTTTTTTCATTGCATGTCTGCTCAAAATTCCGACATTCTCTGGCAGAAAACCCTTACGGAGGATTCCTCACCCATAAGCTCGATAGCCATCGCTGAGGGGAAATATGTTGCTGTTCTCAAGGGGAGTCAGATTGTGATTTTAGATTATGTGAGTGGGGATTCTGTACGGTCGTTCACTACTCCACAAGATTTGTATGCGCCGAATATGGTGCTGGGAGAGGGTGGAAAGAGATTGTATGTATTATCATATAAACCATGCGACTATTGCCCTTATAATAACTACTGTACTTTAGTCAGCTGGGACATTGAAACCGGTATTCAGCGAAAAGACTCTATCTTTAATACTTCTACGTATGGATACAGTGGGCAAGGTTTTACACTCACCGCGTCATTAGATGCTCGGTTTCTTGCAATAGGGTATTCGTTTTCGTATAAATATCTAGAGAGTAATAATACATTTTCGGGTTATGATTCCAGAATGGTAGTGTATAATACACTAACCGGAGGTGTAGTCACCGGTTATTCTAAAAAAGATGATACTCCACCGCCAAGTATGCAACCTATACTACCTAAATATCAAGAGCATATTTTGGCAACCGGCAATACATATTCATCCGCGTTTTCACCATCCGGCCGGTATTTTCAAAACAGCCATACATATTATAGATTACAAGAATATCGTAACATATCTAACATAAACAAACTTGATTACGGAATCATAACATGCTTAGACTCCACTCTTCCAAGCTATTCCTATAATTACATCTTACCTCCTTTAATCTTTTCATCGGATGACGATTTTCTTCTCGATGGAATGCTTCTAAAAGATATCCCCCGCACATATACTTTTCGCTCTATAAACAAACTCGGTTTTGTGTTTTTACCCGATGATAATCACATGCTTGCCTTCAAATCGGGTGGCGGCGTGGCGGCAATTTCCAATATTCAGCAAGACACATGGGAAAAAGTCTATCAGGGTGATTCACTCACAGAGAATATCATTCAGACCAATGCTTCACGTTCGGCCTTTGCGACGGCAACTAGCAACAGAATTACCCTTTGGAAAGTACCTACCGACCTGCAATCCGCTAATTTAAACGCAGACTTTACGATCCTCAAAGACTCCTTACTCATTGGAGATACTGCATTTTGCTCCAATTCTACATTCCCATTTAAACGCGGAACGCAGTATAAATGGGATATGGGTGACGGTTCTACATCTTCAGAAGTAAACCCTTACCATAGATATACGAAAGAAGGAATCTACAAAATTCAGCTTGATGTTACTGATACATTGGGAAGGATGAGTTCAATCTCAAAAGAAGTGGTCGTCAAAGGATTTAGAGTGCCTACTGGAGCTGTATGGGTGAACAGAATTTCAAATAAGGGGATTAATTGCCTTGCCTATTCGCCAAGTAGTGAGATTATAGCATCGGGAAGTGATAGTTCGGCTAACACATGGGTAGCACTAAGTGGAGCAACATTGAACAGATTAATCCTTGACAATTCAGTACGCTCCACTATTTTCACAAACGACGGGAATACGATTGCAATTGGAGGAGTTAAATTTCAGAAGGCTGATCAAAATCAGCATAGATATGTTGATTCATATTTTAATTACATGAACATGTGGAAATTTCAATCAGATTCATCAAATCAAATATTAAGTTGGAATGTATTGATTTCTGAGGCAAGTTATTTGGATATAAAATATAGTAATAATACATCGGATCTATCTCTTGATAATAAATGGTATCTTTCTGCACATAAATTAATTGTTGATTGGAGTTATTCAAGCCCTTATCTTAATCCAAAATTTGCACCTAATAGAAATGTATATATAGGTAATTATTTATCTTATAATTTTAACATGAATAAAGC
This sequence comes from Bacteroidota bacterium, assembly GCA_052035765.1. GTDB lineage: Bacteria > Bacteroidota > Ignavibacteria > Kapaibacteriales > UBA961 > JADJXV01. Next base: position 2,598 of record JBPOHH010000463.1, on the reverse strand, counting down.
ATACACTAAAAAATTTATTAATTTTTCAAATGTAAATTTACCCTTTATTAGCGTTAAGATAACCCCTAATAGCCAGCATTATGCTTCAATAATTGAAAATGTTAATCATACATACACCCTTTTCCTCAAAAACATCCTCACCGACAGCATCCTCCGGCAAATACCGACCACGGCTACTGCTATGCGGTTTTCGCCCAAGAAAAATCATTTGCTCACGAATACTCAATTATGGGATATTTACGACTCTATACTTGTGCAATCTGTCACACTTCCACAAGTCTTTGAATATCATCCGGATGGGATACATGTCTTTACCATCAGACCTGACTCAAGTATTGGAATTTATAATCTTAATTTCAATGCGTATGAATATATCTATCCAAAACAAGCGAACCCTTTTACCTGCCTCGCGGTTGCACCCGACGGCAAGCATATCGCAACGGGCGACAACAATGGTTTTATTACAGTTTGGAAGGTGCCCGATACGCTAAAAGCTGCCGTTAAAGCTGACTTTACGACGCTGAAGTCCGATCGAGCAAATGTTAAAACAACCGATACGGTTGAATTCCTCAACACCACTTTACCCGCAAGTGATAATTCACTCTACTACTTCTGGAATTTCGGCGATGGTACGACGTCCAATGAAGCATCGCCAAAGCACCGATACTCAAACCCCGGAACATACACCGTTACGCTCACGGTTTTTCAGTATGGGAAAATCATGGATACGATGGTCAAAGCGCAGTATATCACCGTCACAGCGCCGATTGCTGCCGACGATGCGCAGACCGGAATCTATGAAAACACGGTAAGCATTCACCCTAATCCAAGTTACGGCGAGGCGCACATCCGGCTCACCTTTGCTCAGGCGGGAGAATATACACTGCATATCACCGACAATTTAGGTCGAGAAATCGCGCGTTGGGCGGGAATACATGCTGCCGGCGAGGAGAATATTGTCTGGAATTCAGATGTATCATCGGGCGTGTATTACGGTGTATTCTCAGCAGATGGCATTGTGAAGACAGTGCCGATTGTGGTGGTGAAGTAGCTATTCAACAAGAAAATCGTAATTTGGTACAAAAAGTGCGCTCCGCTTTTGTGTTCTTTTTCGTCCAACTTTCTATGGTTTCTTATGTTCCGTCGCGACTTTTTACGATTTTTTGCCCTTACTCCCCTGCTTTTCTCTTCGGATCTGGTGATCGAGCAAACAAAAAAATTGCTCTCAAGCGTTGAAAATAATAGTGATAAAGAAGCAACTTCGTGGTACATATTCGACCATATTATCGCTCATGCCAAGGCAGCTGGAATAGCAAAACTTCCCATCGGAGAGCGCATGGGCAAGGTCGGAATGCTCATGCTCGGTACTCCGTACGTCGGCGGTACGCTTGAGGGAGAGCCCGAATCGTGTAAAATTGATTTAACCGGACTCGACTGCGTGACGTTCTTCGAAAATGTACTCGGTATTGCACGGGTGATGCGCAAGGGCGATGCAAAATTTCAGGACTTGACAGCAGAAATAGCCCGCACACGCTACCGCGACGGAAAAATAGACGGCTACACCTCGCGCCTCCACTATACCGCCGATTGGATAGCCAATAATGTCGAAAAAGGAATCGTTAAAAATATCACCCGCGAGCTTGGCGGCGTGGAATTTCCTCTTAAAGTGTCGTTTATGTCCGAGCACCCGCAGTATTACCCGCCTCTCGTCAGCGACTCCACCCTCGTTCCCGAAATCGCTCAACGTGAGCAAGCCGTTAATTCTATAAAACATTATTATATTCCTAAGGAAAATGTCAAAGCGATTCAACCGCAACTCCAAACAGGTGATATCATCGCTGTAGCCACGAACAAAGAAGGGCTCGACTACGCGCATACCGGTATCGCTCTGCGGGACGAACGCGGCAATCTCCGCTTCCTTCATGCCTCACTCACCCGCAAGCGCGTCTTCCTTGACAAAACAATCGCGACGTATCTCAAGACGGTGCCGACACATATCGGAATTACTGTCGCACGGCCACTCGAAAATAATTGAGCAGAGCGTGCCTGCCTTGCCGCGCCATCACTTCTCGGGATAGAGCAGCAAGAGTTGCTTCCCGGATTCACTCAATTGCCAGCCGAGGATTTTACCATTGTCGGTCGTGAGAATGGGCTGCTGAGGATGGTGTTCGATAAGCCCCAATTTTTCAAGTAATTTAATATTATACTGATAGGTTTCTCCTTTGCTGAAATCGCGCAGGGATTCTATGTCATCGTCGGTATATTTTTGTCGAATACGTCTCATAGATGTTGGGATTAGGTTGAAATAGACTACGTGTTGCACATACCGTGATTCCTTGCCGTTGTAGAAGTGAATCGTCATGCACCGCCTGAAGTAGGAATGTATCTTCCGACAATATACCAATTTATTGCGATGCAGACGTTGATTCGGTATAAAGTACGGGTGCAGGAGCGAGAGTGCACATGCTGTATCCATACGCGCAAGGATTGCCGGCAGAGAATCACAAAAAATGTTAAGTGAGCAATTTTGAGCACGATGAATTCGTCAAAGGGTTCTATTTTTGAAGTACAACCTACTCTCTACTTATTCAATTACCG
>JBPOHH010000830.1:0-3066 GCA_052035765.1 Bacteroidota bacterium | reverse complement strand
AAGAATCATAAAACAAACTTATATAGTAAGAATGGATAGCATTACGTTCTGACAAGTGGGTCGGTAGGGAATAGTATTGATATTATCCTAGATGTTATTAAATTTGGATAATATTTTTAGTTTTATTCACAATTCATTTGGAACACTATGGACTTAATGGACACACTTCGCGGACTCGGGCAAAAATTGAACGTTTACGCCCAAACATTCAAACTGAAGAAGCAACGAAAAATTCACTCGTACTTCCTTTTCTCAATGCGTTAGTGTATGATATTTTTGACCCTATGGAAGTCGTACCCGAGTTTACCGCAGATATTTCGCAAATGGGCACCAAAAAGGGCGAAAAGGTAGATTTTGCAATCGTCCGTGATGGCAAACCAATAATGCTGATTGAATGCAAAAAAATTGGTGCAAACCTTGACAATGACCATGCGTCACAGCTTTTCAGATATTATCATACAACGTCTGCCAAAATCGGTATTCTTACCAATGGTGATACGTATAGATTTTTTTCTGAGTTGGAAGAACCGAATAAAATGGATTCAAAGCCATTCTTCGAATGTACGATGAGTGATGTCAGCGATAGCGATGCTGTAGAAATTAAACGATTTAGCAAGCAACTGTTTGATATTAATGTGATTGCTGCTGCTGCCCTTGAACTCAAATATACAACAAGCGTCAAGGCAATCTTAGCCGAGGAATTTACAAAACCAAGTGATGATTTTGTGAGATTTTTTGCTAAAAAATCATATTCCGGTATGGTTAATCAACGGGTAATAGATCAGTTCTCTGCGATTCTACGCCGAGCAATACCGGAATATATTAATGAAAAAATTACCGACCGTTTAAAAACAGCGATGGCGCTATCATCGGTCACTATTGAAACAGCAACGGTTGAGACTCCGGCTGTTGCAACCGAACAAGAGAAAAAGACCTTTGTCACCACAGCCGAAGAATATGAGGCATACTATTCTATCAAAGCAATATTGAATAGCGGCGGTTTTGACGGTAAACGAGCGGTTTTAAAAGACCAACAAACTCTCTGCTTGGTGCTGCTCGATAATAAAAGCACTACACCAATCTGTAAGTTCTATTTTAACAATCCGAAGAACAAACAAATTGAGTTATTCCATAATGGTAAGAATTCGCCTGAGAAGTTTCCAATTCAAACGTTGGACGATATTTTTCCGCTTGCAGATAAGATTGTGATGAGTGCAAAACAATATGAGGCGTAATGTACCTTGGTTAAGAATTGCATATTGATAACGAAGAAGCCCTTTGTAAGTAATATACTTGCAAAGGGCTTCTTTCATTTTTGTGGGATTGAGAGTCAAGATGCTTTATTTACATAAAGACATTCGTACTTGTTCTCAATTATATTTGAATGTAGTAGGAAATGTAAATTTCATCACTTTTGTACTACTATACCCCGACATTCCTAAGCGTTTTTGCTGTCGGTTCTCGAAGTAATGAAGTGAATTATCGTTCAGTGCCCATTGAGCGTATAATTTGACATACACCTCTTTCCCTGCACGAAGTACATGCCATCTGGTATAGGGCGTTCTAAAATCTACAAGCCCTATGTTATCATCAATTATTCGTTCGGGATTATTTAATGAAAAATTATACACGTTCTCCGTTGAGCTACGGTCATACGTGTCAATATTTACATCCGGTGTATCACCTAAAACAGAAATTAACGCTATTTGTTTACCATATCCGGTAGGTACTATTCTTCCAGTTGGGTGTATTCTTAGTAATGTATCATTACTGCCATCTTGCAGCTTAATAAGAGTAAAATTATTGTTATTGTTATTGCTATAATTAAAAACTATAGTATCAAATTGTACTTCAAATTTTGGCGGTTTTGAGAGTGCAACAGTAGTATGATTCTGGAAAGAAAGTACTCTAGTATGAAGAGCATTTGAATCAGGAAAGACTACATTCGGAACGACAAAAGTCTGATAATCGCTTTTACTGAAGGAAACATCAAATGTACCAGCAGGATATTTTGGGAAGTAAAACGCACCGGTTTTATCTGAAATTGCTGTGATTGAAGTGCCGACAATTGAAATCAAAGCGCCGCTGTGGTCGCTGAGAGAGTCTCCGTTCTCATCGAAAAGGCGTACATACCCAAAGGTTGATTTACCAGTTATAATTTCTTGAAATACATACCCTGTGCTGAGTTCTAACGTTCCGTTCCCTACAAATTGTATGTTTTTCACAATGTAAGGCACATATCCTGTTTTAGAATAAGTAACGGTGTAAATGCCTTGTACCACATTATCGAAGACGAATTTTCCTGAGTCAGCAGAAACGGTAGAATACGATTGATTCCCCGTCAGGGTAACGGTAATAGATTGATTTGATTCGTTTCTTGGAACAGTTGAAGAACTAAGATACACACGACCGACAATGCTTCCTTGATGAACAATTTCAGTAGAAAGATTACAAGAATTGAAGGCACAAATTGCCGAAATTGACAGGAAAAGGGTATGAAAAAACTTCATAGATACTCCAGTGCTAGAAATGAAACGATAGTATATGTAACTGCTTGATTATTCAAAAACTAATTATTGTATGAATTAGATGATAATTCACTCAACAAAACTACAAAATTATTCGTAATACTAACCCAAGAGATTACCAACTACAATGCGTTGCAAGAGTAACTCTTGGAGAAAATACACCACTACTTACAGGCAGGTCTTGACCCGACAGGTCACGACCTGCCCGTACCAGAATGATAAGTGTAACGCGCAATTACATTCCGATGAAATAAGATCTTCCTGAATAGCCCCGCCTTCAGGTGGTGAAGATTATTTCGAGCATGATAAGTGTAGCGCAATTTCATTCCGATGAAATAAGATCTTCCTGAATAGCCTCCACCTTCAGGTGGTGGGGCTGGAATTGTTGGTGGTGCTGGTGGTGAATTTCAGGTGGAGTTAACGAATCCTAAAAAACGTTAATTGCGCTATGTGCTCTTATCACTGAGATGCTTTTCGTTGTATTTTTGAAGAGTCGGTAAACACAATTATTATCCATTCTTCAAAATACAGCCATGGT
>JBPOHH010000040.1:0-2668 GCA_052035765.1 Bacteroidota bacterium | reverse complement strand
ATTGAAATTGAAGCCCGTTGGGCTTCTCGAATGGTGGCACTGTTGTTATCCCGAACTCACGTTAAATAACCCCAAGCGAAATAAGAAGCCCTTTACCGCACGATGTGCAGTAAAGGGCTTTTTTGTTATTACCGACTATCCTATTTAATTACAGCCGGTTACGCTTGTTGTTTATTTTTAAACGCCTCGATTTTTTCGCGGGTATTGGCATACGCTGTGACTTCGCGATACGGCTTATCGGTCGCTGTGTCGAAGATATCGGAGTCGCGCACATCGATAGCGGTAATCTCGCGGGAATTCACCACCCACAGACTGACGGCCTCACCGCGGCGTGCGAACTGTTCCTTGGCGAACGCTAGAGCGAGTTCGGGAGACGGCGCATGCACCGACCCTACATGCGTATGATGTCCACCTGTCTTGACCTGATGAAACACCTCATACGTTTGCGTCTGATCGAGCGCTTGTTTGGGAGTAAATTCTGTATCCGGATGTACTGGCAGTTCTGCTCTGTTTATCCGCGGGTCGAGTGAAGTAAATACTTGCATTTCATTCTTTCTGATAAATAAAAAACAGGGATGAATGGACTATTCACCCCTGCAAAAATACAACGTTGGTTGAGCTCAATATATGACAAAAGTCATAGAATGATTTTTTTCTCAGAGCGGTATGAGGTCACTCTTACGAGAGCGGCACTGCATAGCTCATAGTCGGCTTTACGAGGGCAGCGCGCACCCAGCGGCCTTCTTCTTCTGCGCGGCGGCGCACGGCGATACGTTCTTTGTTGCACGGACCGTCGCCTTTGATTACGCGGAAGAATTCATCCCAATCAGGGTCGGAATATGTCCACTTTTTCGTTTCGGGGTCTTTCTTCAGGTTTTCATCCGGAATTGTGAGACCTAATTCGAGAATTTTGGGCACGTATTGATTAAAAAACTGCTGACGCATATCATCATTACTTGCCATTTTTACTTTCCAACGCATGAGGATTTCACCGTGTACCGATGCTACATCCGGCGGACCGAAGAAGTGCATGATGGGTCTCCACCAGCGGTTGAGTGCATCCTGAACTTGTTCACGTTGGAATTTCGTGCCTGTCGCAAGCGTTACTACATTATCATACCCATAGCGCAAGTGGAATGATTCTTCCATGCAGATACGTTCGAGCGCTCTGCAGTATGGCGCGTAACTTCCTTTAGAATTAGTTACTTGATTAATAATCGCCGAGGCATCGATGAGCCAGGCGATGACCGCTGTATCCGCCCATGTCGGCGCAGGATAATTAAACACATTCGAGTACTTCGACTTACCGGAAATAAGGTCATTGATCATATCTTCGCGGGTCTTGCCAAGCGTTTCGGCGGCATTATAGAGGAGCTGGCAGTGTCCGCTTTCATCCTGCACTTTGGCCATGAGCGCCATTTTACGTTTGAATCCCGGCGCGCGGGTGATCCATGTACCTTCCGGCAAAGCGCCGATAATTTCTGAGTGAGCATGCTGCTCGATCATTCGGATTAACTGCCGACGATATTCTTTCGGCATCCAGTCATTAGCTTCGATTTTTTCTCCGCGGTCGATTTTTGCTTCGAACTCTGCGAGCAGGATCGGGTCTTCGCCGGCGAGCGGGTCTTTTGAGGATTTGTCGATGATACTTACATTACCGTACATAGTCGTTCTTCTAAAAATAACACATTATTTAAATGATTTTGTATCGCTTTTGACGTATTGGAATGAGTAATAGCCGACCGGATCGGTCATTGCCGGTACAAGCGGCTTGCCTTTGTAAATACTTTGCAATTGCATTTTGACATACTTGCCTTTGGCAGTGCGGACGACTAGAGTTTTGTTAGGATTCGGACTCGCTGTTCGTGCCGTTGGATTGTATGTGTAAAAACCATTAAACGTTATGATTTGGCTTCCTTTTGTAGTGTCGTCGGAGCGTAATTTGGAATCATCCCCAACGGCTGTCACCAACGTAAATGACGTATCTGCTACATATCCTTTTGTCTTACCGGAAGCATTGCCCGCTGTCGGAGAATTAAGGAAAATTGCCCCTTCCGCTAAGAAGATTTTCTGAAAAATCGCACCCGTCTGATCGAAGGGTATAAATCTGAATTTAATATCCCAGGCATCTGTTCCGGCTTGAGCTGCAGGAACAGTAGCATCAGTATCAAACGAATAATACAGCCACCCGTCGGTCGAGTCCGGGGTTAGGTTTTCTTTAATGGAAGTAATAATTACGGCAGGAGTTACAGGATCATCGGGATTACAACCTATGATTACCGATGCAGCAACAGCCAGAAACAACAGTAAAGATTTGAATGAGGACATACTAAACATTCCTTATATATATTAATGGTACAGTGGGAGTAAAACTTATTCTTTATCACCACAAAAATATCATTTATTACCAAGGTGGAAAAGAAGTTTGTGTCTTCGACTCCCCGACCGTCGATATTTTAACACCTTTCTAATGTGGCGCCGGAGCGTCATTTGCTTGCGGCGTATAGGGCAAGCGTCCCTCTAAATTCGCTACATGCCAAGCAGTTCGACTGCACAACTTAGTAATTTCGACGAGATTCGGGAAGTCAATTTTGGAAATCTCATCGCCTACTTTGTGGTAGTCGGCATGTTCGCCCGTGAAGTAAAACAGCACAGGAATTTTCTTTTT
>JBPOHH010000835.1:0-2384 GCA_052035765.1 Bacteroidota bacterium | reverse complement strand
CAACTGGATTATAAATCCCGGCAAAGATAGTCGAGCCATTTACGATAAGGGCACGAACATCTAAATATCTTGTTGATTCTATAAATTGCCAAATGTTACCATTATCATTGCTTCTGTAGATACCACTTCCATGTGTTCCTGCAAAGATAGTTTCTCCTCTAACAGTAAAGGCTTGAATATTTTGGTTCTCCAATCCATTATTGATAGATGTCCAATTTTCACCATAATCTGTACTGCGAAATACACCATTATTATTCGCTCCGGCAAAAAGTATCGTACCCTTTGCTCCTAATGCTATAATTTCGGTATATGCTAAGCCATTATTAACTGAAGTCCATGTGTTTCCGTTATCCATGCTACGAGATACGCCTCCACTTGATGTGAAAGCTCCTGCAAAGAGTGTAGTGCCAATTACAGTAAAGGAACGTATGTCACGGATATTCATACCATTATTCACTTCTATCCACGTGTTTCCATTATCGGTGCTACGACGCACACCAGCGGTTGTACCGGCGAAGAGTGATGTTCCGATAACAGCAAATGAATGTATATATCCACTCGCTGCTCCAGAATTAACAGTAGTCCAAGTAGTTCCATTATCCGTACTGCGAAAAATACCGGCTCCATAGGTTCCAGCAAAGAGTGTAGTACCATTCACACCAAGAGATTGAACACGTTGAATTGTATTAATATGGGTTACTTTCCAATCGCCACCGTTATCAGAACTACGACTTACCTCACCACCATCCGTTCCCACAAAGAGTGTCGTCCCAATTACTGCAATCGAAAGCACTGAAGGTCGGGATAATCCTGTATTTACAACAGTCCAGGTAGTACCTGTATCCTTGCTGCAATATATTCCATCGTTTGTTCCAACATAGATAGTTGTTCCCACCGATGTAAATGCGCGAATATCCTTACCGATTAAGCCCGAATTTGAAACCGTCCACGTTTCGCCATTATCCTTACTACGAAATACACCATAATCAGTAACTCCGGCAAAAAGTGTTTCATTCATTACAGAAAGTACTGTAATTTCGTTAGTACTTGCCAAGCCGGAATTTACCTGCTGCCATGTATCACCGTTATCAGTACTGCGATGAACGCCGCTTCGATGCATTGCAGCAAAGAGGGTAGTACCATTATTAGCCAATGATGTAACAGTTCCTCCAAACGGCCCATTACATTGTTTCCATTGTGCTTGAGTCGTAGTGAGAGAAATCAGGCAAGTAATGCACGCTAAAAAAATATTGTGCATTGTTGTTAGCTGGGATATATTTTTCATGGTTTATCCTTTGAAAATGAATGAGAATAAAATATTGTGTCTATGATATCTTAAAGTTGTGGTAAATCGAAAGTTTAATTTTTCTTGTATTCGACAGTTGTTCTTGTACTTGAATACTATTATCATACTTTGTATTCAATGTGTTACTTGATTTTACTTGTACTTATAGTAGGGCTCATTTTAATTTAGGATTCAATAATTTCTTCCGCCGACGAAAACCAATACAACGTGCCCCGAATGGTAGGAATACTCTCAACAAGCACGCAGCAAATACTTGCCGGCGCAAAACCATAGAGCGTTTGATTCTCAGGGCAAAGCATTGATGCAAATTCACTCACCGCCGGCTCGTGGCTGACGATCATCAGCGATTGCGCGGCGGCGTATTCGATGAGAATTTCGTGGAGGAGATTGAAGTTGGAGTTCGGCGTCAGTCGGCTGTCGCGTTCGACGGGATATTCATAGCCGAGTTCGGATGCTATGATATCAGATGTCTGAATTGCACGCAAGTACGGACTCGACAGTATCACCTCAGGACGGATATCCTTACGGGCAAGGGCAGTGCCCACCTGCGTTACGATGTCGATTCCTTCAGAAGTAAGTGCGCGGTCACGGTCAATTTTCCCGATGGGGTGTTCGGCAATTCCATGCCGCATGATATATAAAATCAAGATAGTTCTTTCGATTATTGGGAGTAAAGTATTCTTGGGAATGATGCCACAAAACGCGTATTATTTGGTGACCGACACGCGTACGGGAGTGTTTTTGGGAACAATGGTACCGGGCGGAGGATCTTGAGTTAGAATCGTTTCGCCCATGTAGGTATCGTCATGAACGTCCGTCACTTCGCCGAGAGTAAGACCTGCTTCGAGGAGTTTTTCACGGGCTTCGTCCATGGTGCCGTTGATGAGATCGGGCACCGTGATCTGCGATTCGGACCCGCGGCTGAGCACCACGCTAATTGCTTCATTAAACTGGGCTTCGCCTCCGGCAGGCACGCTTTGCGCGCTGACTAAATCCTGCTGAATTGTTTCACTGAATTCATAACTTGTTGTTCCGATTTGCAGACCGAGTCGCATGAGTGCTACCCTCGCGTCGCGGA
>JBPOHH010000626.1:0-12001 GCA_052035765.1 Bacteroidota bacterium | reverse complement strand
TCCTCGCCTTCGTTGTAATGATAGTCTTTCCGGGAATTCGGCCCGCCGACGACCATCACGATAAATTCCGTATCCTTATAGATTTGCGCATTACCGACCGGCGGCTTGAGCAGATGACGGTGTTCGTCGATCCACCCTTTGAAATTAAATGGAAGTGCTACTGCCATAGAGTGTGTCCTTTGATAAGTTAATTGATTGATTTGTAATTCTTTAGCTACAATTGCAAGTACATTTCAATCTATACCATCGTACGCTAACGTTCCGTTTTTCCGTTAGCTTTAGCTATACATGAAACCTTATAAATGAAATAACCCGATTGATGTACATAGCGCTTTCGTAGTATTTCACCATAGTATCAGCTATGTAAATACTGTGTACCGTTACAACAAATCAAATTCATCTTTTGAGATTTCTGCTTGTTTTAAAATTGCCCGAAATGTTCCTTCGGGCAAGTCTTTTGTGTGCATTGCGATATATGTTTGCCTGCCATCAGGATGACGTAACACGATGTGGGATCCGGAAGTCCGTTTAATTTCAAAACCAATCTTTTGTAATTTACTCAATACTTCTTTCGGACGCGGCGGCATTTATATCTCGCTATATTCTAAAACTGCCTCTTCAATGAGATCTATTGATTCACCATGATCCTCTTTTTCTGAAATCCATAGTTTGATTAAATCTTCAATCGCAGTTCTTGCCCCGTCAATCCCGTAACCATGTGTAGTAATTCCCCATTGAGGAACATAAGCATAGAAATATCCTTCAAAATTCTTCTCATCAATTCTTTGATATAGCACCGGAATTTTCATACGTCGCTCCTATAGTTAAGCTTGATTGTCATGAGAATCAACATTACACCAGTTTCGTCGGCGTCAGCGAGGTTAATTTCTCCTGCAATGCATCCTGTGAGGGCAGATGCAAATTGGAAATATAGCTTGTCGCATCTTCGATGAGTCCCATTGTGGTCTCGGAGTGAATATACTCGACGACTTTTTCATAGCTTTTTGTCTGCTCATAGACGCGTAATTGCCGGTCGGCGCCGCTACCCATTTCGAGAATTTGGTAGATGTATTCTATTTCGCGGCGCGAGCCGAGCTCATCGACCACATCATCCACAAATTCAAGGAGTTCGCGCACGAGCACTTTCGCCGGGAGCTCTTTTTGCTTGCCGAAATCAATCAATTTCCCTTCGAGTCCGTAGCGCACTGCCCGCCATTTATTCTCCATAATCAGCGCCCGTGAATACCGGCGGAAGCTGAGATTTTTCTTGTATAATGTATAGAGTTTTTTGGCAAGTGCCTGACACAGCGCGGCGATTGCGACGGTCTCATCGACTCTCATCGGCAGGTCGCAGATGCGCACTTCAAGCGTCGGAAAGAATGGATGCGGACGGATATCCCACCATACTTTTTTGGCATTGTCGATGCAGCCGGTTTTGATTAAGAAGTTGACGTATCCCTCGTACTCGGCCCACCTGCTGAACTCATCAGGAAGGTTTGTGCGCGGGAAACGTTCGAATACTTTCGAACGGTAGGATTTGAGTCCGGTATTTTGTCCCATCCAAAAGGGAGAATTGGTGGTAATTGCCAGAATATGCGGCAGGAAATACCGCATTTCATTCATAATCTGCACCTGTAACTCACGATTTTCTATACCGATATGAATATGCATGCCGAAGATGAGGAGCGAGCGAGCGAGCATTTGCATATCCTCGACGAGGACGCGGTAGCGTTCATCGGGGTAGATTTCCTGATCCTGCCACCGTGCAAACGGGTGCGTGCTCGCAGCGCCGACGAGGAGTCCGTTTTGACGGGCGAGCTGCCAGATAATCGAGCGCATTTTGGTTAATTCAAACTTAGCTTCCCGTGCGTTCTGACAGACACTAGTGCCGATTTCGAGCATGGATCCATGCATTTCGGGTTTGATGTGTTCGTGGAGAAGCGTGCGACCTTTTGACAGAAGCTCCATATTAATATGAGACTTCAGATCAAACGTCTCGGGATCGATCATCATATACTCTTCTTCGATACCAAGTGTAAATGCGGGCGGCTTGTCCATATCATCAATTACCGGCGAGCCGACGGGCGAGGCGTTCATATCCATATTTTCTCCAGTTTTTAGGTAGGAAGAGAAACAAGTTCCAAGTATTTCATTTATTCGGCTGCCGATACGATGACAAAACCGCAATGGCAAAACCGATTGGCAAAAATACACTTTTTCTTAAATTCCGTTCCGTCAAATTTTCGAGAGTCCGAATCTTCCCTTTCATTCGGTGAAATTACCGTAAATTTGAGCAACGTTTTATCCATAGGAATACTTCATGAATATCTATCTTCTCGCGTTTATCGGCGGCGCTTTACTCGCGCTCGGCTTTTCACCGGTCAGCATGTTTATCCTCCCGCTTATCGGATTTGTTCCACTGTTTTTCGCGCTCGAACGCACGGCATCGCGCAAGCAACGCCTCGCTGTGATGTACCTGTTTTTTTTCACGTTTCATGGTATTGGCAATTGGTGGGTGAGCTCCTGGCAGCCGAATGCCGATCCGTTTCTGATGGCATCGGGCATTGCATTATGGCTGGGACATCCGTTTTTTTTCATGGTGCCGATTGTAGCGTATCGTTTTATACGTAATAGACTTGGACTCGCGCGCGGACTCTTCGTCTTTCCCTTTGTCTGGACTGCCTTTGAGTGGGCGCACAGCTTGTCGGATGCGTCGTATCCGTGGCTCTCGCTTGGCTATTCGCAGATAGATTTCCTACCGTTTGTGCAGCTTGCCGACAGTACCGGCGTCTGGGGAATTTCCTTTTTGGTCGTTCTCATTAATTCAATTATTGCCTATTGGATATTCCGGTATCGCGGAGTACTCTCGCCGTCTGCGAGCGCTCCTTCCTGGAAATTCTACGTTCTGCGCGGCGCACTTTCCGTGGCACCGGTATTGATTCTGCCGCTGATCTATGGTTTTATTCAATTACCCAAATACTCGCCGGCACAGTCGTTGCAAACTCCGCACAAGATGACGGTTGCGGTCATTCAGCCCAATATCAATCCATGGCAAAAATGGGAAAGCGACACGTATGAACAAGTACTGCTGCACCTGAAAATCCAGGATTCTCTCGCCGCAAGAAGTAAATTTGACCTTGCGCTCTGGAGCGAAACGTCGATTCCGTATCTTGGGATGAGGGTGAGCAGTGAACATCATTTTGGGTTCCTGCAGCGTGAACTCATCAAATCCAACGCAGCCCTTCTGACCGGTTTTTCCGAAATCGTGACTTTCCCGCCGTCTGCCGATGCGCCACCGATGGCAAAGCCCTTCCGAGGTGATCCGAATCTGCTCTTTGCGGCGCATAATTCTGCGATTCTCCTGCAGCCCGACACGCTTGAGAGCCGCGAATATCCGATTCACCGCAAGATGCGGCTCACGCCATTTGCCGAGTATATTCCGTTTGTCGATGTCTTTCCGGTAATGGTCAAATGGCTTGAGTGGGGCGTGGGAATTTCCAACTGGATGAAGGGCAAAGAACAAAAGCCGCTCCCGCTAGTGCTCAAAAGCGGCGACACGGCGCGTATCGGCTGTATTATCTGCATTGAGTCGATTTATCCTGATTTTGTGCGGAATTATGCAGCAAAAGGTGCTAATATGCTCGTTGTCATTACCAATGATGCATGGTATAATCATACTTTTGGTCCGGCGCAGCATTATGAAATAGCCGCTATGCGCGCAATTGAAAGCCGCAGGGCGATTGCCCGATGCGCCAATACCGGTATCTCGGGATTTATCGCTCCGTCGGGTTCGTCGTATTCTATTGCCAAGCAATATCAATCGGTTGGACTCGCTCAGGAAATTCCGCTCCTCGACGGCGAGACGTTCTATGTGCAGTACGGTGACTGGTTTCCCGAGCTTGGCTTCGGTATTACGATCATCGCGCTGATTCTCTCCGGTGTACGCAGGAAGCAGGGCGTCATGGCACGCTGATAGCGCTGATTTTTATGATTTTTCGGATTCAAGGCATTGTATAACTTATTTTCAATCATAGACATCGGCGGCATCGGCATGCCATTGAACGTTATGCGACCTTGAGCTTAAAATAGACAGCAAGCCCACCAAAGTATATATTTCCTTGATATACCTGAAATTAAAAATACTGCTTGTGTATATTCCTGATTTTACACAATTTGCAGTTGATTCTGCAGCGAACGAATATGTGCCGACGGTTCGTAGGATGTCTGCGGAATGAGGGGCAGTGTATTCCGCCGGCAATGTTCCCCCGAAATGTATTTATTAATTATACGGTTACGTCAGATTATCCGAACCGATAAAGGATTGAAGAATGAGAATAGTACGTTTACTTTTTTGTCTGATATTTTTTACCCTCCCATCACTCATCGTCTTTGCTCAGTCGCAGCAGCTCGACTCCCGTAAAGTCTATGAAGTAGCAAGTTCCGGCGTAGTACTCATCAAGAATGGCGACTCTGAAAACGGCTCGGGATTTTTGGTCAATCCGTCGGGTATTATTCTCACGAATTACCATGTGATTGAGGATGCCGATTCACTTGGCGCTATCCTTATTAAATTTAAGGATAATACGATCTTTCCATGCCGGAGAATTCTCTATAAAGACCCCAAAAAAGACATTGCCATCCTCAAAATCGACGCCACCGGCAGGCGTACGGTGCTTCCGATAGCGCCTGACGGCATTGTGCAGCAGGGCGAGGATGTGGCGGCTATCGGATGTCCTTTCGGTATTGAATTTACAATTACCAAGGGTATCATTTCCAATCTCATGCCATCGGCTGCGACGCCCTATTTGTTGCAATTTGACGCCTCCATCAATCCCGGCAACAGCGGCGGACCTATTCTCAACCGTAATGCGCAGGTGACCGGTATGGTCGTTTCGCGTTTTGAAGGTGGCGGACGCGCGCAGAATATCAATTTTGCCATCAAGACCGAGTCGTTACGTTCGGCACTTGATGCCAATAATATTCAGTATCTTGACTCGGGACTCATCAAAGATGTGGACTCGATTTCCCTTCGTTTCCGCGCCGCGCAGGACAGTCTGCTCAATGCCTTAGAGCAGAATAAAATAGCCATGCAACGCGCCCAAGACAGTATTAATAAAATCAATGAAGCTCAAAAAATTGCTCAGCAACGTTCGCAGGACAGTCTGCGTGATGCCGTCGAAGCAGAACGTCAGCGCAATCTCGACTTTCAGCTCAGTGTGCAACGTGAGCAAGAGGCACAACGTCGCCTGAAAGAAATGGAGCGCATCCGCCTTGCCGGCATTCGGGACAGTATTGAGCGTATGTCTATCATCGATCACTGGTTACCGAAAATCAGCTATTACTATGGTTATGATATGGGGACGATGCAATCAAGACGCACCGAAGGCGCCAGCTTTGGTCAGGTACAGGCAATGTTCGGCTATCGGCCGAGTGTGCGGGAGGGTGCATCCCGGGGAACATTCTACGCGGTCTTTGGGACAATTGGCAGCGTGTCGCCTGAGGGGATGACGCAATTTCTGAGGCAGGAGGTGAGTCCGGACTCCGTATTTGTGAATGGTGCCGAGAGTAAGATGTTTGGTGAAGCCGAGATTGGAATAGTGCTCAAAGAATTTTTCCGCCTGAGCTTCGGGCTTGGTTCGCAGGGCTTCCCATCAACTGGCCCCGGCTCTCGTGAAAGCTATTCGTACTATACTGTTTCAACAGGGCTAAGCTTCCATATCTCTATCGTAGATCTGGATTTTCTGGCAACGACCCGCTTCGGCGGGAATTTACCCGAACTTCAGGTACGAGCCGGCGTAGGCGTCGGTGTACGCTGGGATTTCGGGAAATGGTGATTTTTTTGATTGTCGTAAGTTGGTAAGTCGGCAGGTCGATAAGTCGTAAGTCGATAAGTTATAAGTCGATAAGTTGTAAGTCGATAAGTCGTAAGTTGTTGATTTAATCGACAGTAATTCTAATTGTCGTTAATGTCCTTAATGTCGCTAATGTCCTTAAGACCTAAGCCCTGTATCACTCGCAATACAAGACAGTTATGAAATTTTTATGGAATAAATCCTGCTTCTTTGCTACGGTCTTTGTCTTCTTGCTTATCGCAGGAATTTCGAGTATTACGCTGAACATTCAGTTTCTTGAGCCGTTTGGCAAGGCGCTTTCAGATTTCAAGCTTACGGATATTGTCTATTCGAAATTACGTCCCGAGCAGCCGATTGACACCAATATAGTGCTCATCAATACCGGTGAATTCCCCAAAAAAAAGATTGGTGAAATGATCCTCGCAATCGCGCCACATGGTCCGAAAGTGATTGGAATTGATCACTTTTTACTGCTCAACAGTCAGGACCCCGAGTCAGACTCGATCGTCGCCAAGGCGCTTGCGACAGCAGGTAACGTGACTCTGGTATCGAAGTTGACCGGCTGGAATGAGGATGCAGGCCGCTGGGACTCGCTCATTCACTCGCCTCAGGTGTTTTCGCAATATACACAGTCGGGCTTTGCTAATGTCATTACGCAGGACTTCCGTACGGTGCGGATCGTGACTCCGGTCGAATCCGTGGGCTCAACCCATGAGGTTAGCTTCCCGGTGCAGGTAACCCGTGGATTCGATTCTGCAGCGACTCAAAATTTCCTCAAGAGAAACAATAAATCGGAAATTATCAATTATCGCGGCAATTGGAATTACTTTTTGGCGGCAGATACCGATATTGGCAGCTACTCGCCGGAGGAGTTGGAATTTCTGCGCGGTAAAATCGTTCTTTTCGGGTATCTCGGAAGATATCTCGGTGATACACTTTCACTTGAAGATAAGTTTTTTACGCCGATGAATCCCCAATATGCCGGTCATACCGATCGGGATATGTACGGCTTGGTGATTCATGCCAATGTCATTTCCATGATATTGCATCAATCATTTATTACGGAGCTGCCCCGGTGGCTGTCGATACTGCTTGCGGTCATTATCTGCTATGGTAATATGCTTGTATTCAAGCGGATATTTGAAAAATACCCCAACTATTTCGAGCTTATTTCGGCTATCATTCTGCTTGTTGAGCCAATTCTATTGCTTGTAGCAATGATTAGCGTATTTTTGTACTTTAACGTAAGTATCGACCTTACGGTAGCTGTATTGGCTGCCTTCCTGTCGGCAAATTCGTTGGAAATATATCTGAATCTTATTGAACCGCTTCCGCAAAAGCTGCGAGGTCGTTTTACGAAGCGGAGAACTACAAACGAAGCAACATAAAAACAACCCATTAATCCAATTAACAGGAGAATTATAATGAAATTACCGTTGAAAAGCATATTCATGACCGGTCTGCTGGCCGTTGTCGGTTTATTCATTTTTGCCCAAAGTACATTTGCTCAATCTTCAACGTTTCGCGTGATGACTGCCCGCAGCGCAAGCTTTTCTACCGACGGCAATGCCGACTGGAAAGCCCTCCGCACCGGAGTACAGCTCCAGGATAAAGACAAAATTAAAGTCGATGCCGGCGGTATGGCAATCCTCGTTCACTCAAGCGGCAAGACAATCGAAGTCAAATCTCCCGGCTCCTTTGCCGTGAGCGATTTGTCCGGTCAGGCACAAAACGGCAAAGGCGTCGCCGGAAAATTTGCCGGCTATGTGATGGATGAATTAACCAAAGGCGCCGATAAAAAAGACTCCCGATACCAGCAAAATATGCAGTTCACCGGCGCAACCAGCAAAATGTCGAACAGTGTCAATAAGCTCTGCCTCGACTCTCCGAACTCGACCAATATCCTCGGTCAGACCGTGACACTCGCCTGGAGAATATGCGATGATGCCCCTAAGTTCGATGCTCCACACTCAACGGGCGATAAATCAAACGATAAATCCTCCGCTACTACGGCAAACCCCTCGGTCGTCCTGACGATTACCGACTCGGCCGGCACGAAAATCCGCGAAGAAAATCTCGACGTTAATGCCCTCTCCCTCGATGTGAGCTCCCTCGAAAAAGGGAAATTGTACGGTTGGAGCGTTCGCCTGAAAAACAAGCCGGCAGTACAGCTCGCCAACAATACCTTCCGTATCCTCACCGATGAACAAGCCGTGCAAATTGAATCAGAAGCCAAAATCATCCGCGAAGAGCTCGGCGAAGGTACTGCATGGGCGGAAATCGTTACCGCTTCATTCTACGAACAAAACAAACTCTACGGCATGGCACTCACCAAATACCGCACCGGTATCGAACGTGACCCATCCGTCCATGAATATCAGCAGCTCTACGCAAAATGCCTCGAACGCGTCGGCATCTTGAAATAATCAACCCCACTCCGAAATACAAAAGCCGCTTTCAAATGAAAGCGGCTTTTGTTTTGCATGAGCGCATTGCTACACGCACTATATATTCAACTTTTTAATTCATCATACACTTACCCCACCTGAAAACACCGCATGCTCATCCCGCCGAACGTCACTTCTTCGTAGAATTGATTGATAGGTTCGCTTGCTCCGGCAAGAGCTGCACTATAGAGCATCGGTACATAATGATCCACCGTCGGCACGGACAGATCGGCTGCTTTGCCGAACTTCCGGTAGTCAATTAAACTCTTGAAATCACGGTCATTAAGTTTCTTTTTAGTCCATTCGTCAAATTCTACTGCCCAATCATACGGGTCCGATTCACCACGCTGCAGCTTGCCCATGCTGAGTCGTAAATTATGAACAATATTACCACTTCCAAGTATCAGCACCCCTTTGTCACGTAAAGACTGCAAGTGCCGAGCCAGGTCAAAATGATACTGCATCGGCTGATGATAATCAATGCTGAGCTGAAACACAGGCACATCGGCAAGCGGAAATAAATGCTTGAGAATTGTCCACGCACCATGGTCAAGTCCCCACTCGGATGTCTTCTGAATTTCCTTGGCAAGTGCCGCCGTCTGCGCAGCAAATTCCGGCGAACCTTTCGCCGGGTACTGCACGGCAAAAAGCTCGTCAGGAAAACCTCCAAAGTCGTGAATTGTTTCGGGATTCGGGTGCGTACACACATACGTTCCCTTCGTGAGCCAATGCGCCGATACCACGAGAATTGCGCTCGGCTTATGCGCCTGCTTAATCGCTTTCCCGACAGCCGAGAGTGACTGCGTAAAAGGATTATCCATGAGCGCATTCATGGGATTACCATGACCGATAAAGAGCACGGGCATCTTCTCGGTCGCCGCAAAAGTATCGGTCAGCGATGTGAGATGTGAGAGTTCCATAGATGTAGAAAGTACCGGTAAAACAGACAATGATTGCAGAAATGAGCGACGAAGCATCAGGGATTGCAGAATAGTAAAAGAATATAATTATACAAAAATACAAGGATGTCGCAATTTGTAGCTTATGAATTACCTGATGAATTGATTCCTTAAGGAATTAACATTCTCATTGTTACTCGGCTTCAGGAAAAAGTGGTATTTTTGCCGTTAGTATCTCCTTTTGTATTATACTTTTACTTCAACATGAACACGTTACTTCTTCGGCTTGTCTATGCTTTCTGTGCATGTATTACCATCGCATGCAGCATCCAACCTCTTGTCGTACAGGCCACTACTGTGCCTGTCTTTCGGGGGAATTCTCCGCTCTATACAACTGTTACTCCCAAGCTGCATGGTACGCACACGCCTGTCAAAGTGAATGATGCAGCCACCACCACCGAGCCGGCCGCTCAGCGAACGATGACCGGTATTTTGGATTTATTTTTCCCCGGTGGTCCGGGACTCATAGTCATCCAAGGCACGGAAATGTTTGTGGCTACCGACACGAAATTTTATGACCAATCCGGCAGCGAAATTCCCGATTCCCTCTTTCAAATGGGAATGATCGTCAAGGCGGTCTTTAACGAAGGAATTAATGATAATACTTTGATTTCTATGCGTATTGTCGATGCGACGACCCGCGCAAGCTACACCGGATTACTGTCGTCAATATCCTCCTATTCCCTTGGTCTCGACGACTCGGTCTCGGTATCCTACAGCAGCTATTTTTCGACCATAATCGGGATCGACGGCAAGAGAATCGAATTCCCGGATACGAATAGCTTCGAGCTCGGCTATGCCGTTCGCGCTGTCGGCACGCGTACATCCTACGGCGTGAGTGCAAGTAACTACGGTGACAGCATTTATATCGTTTCAGACGGCATTGGATATGACGCAACCATTACCGATTATGTCACCGATGTGAAGGGAAATACCCTCACGATTGCCGGTAAAACAGTCACCCTGCCCGATAATCTGCGCGTTACCCTCGGCAAAGAACGTTCGCTCCCGCTCTCGGCTCTCATGCCTGAAGAGTATATCCAAGTCGTTGCTACGAAAGTCAGTAAGGATACCTATACAGCAAAATTCATCCAACTCGGGAGCTTCCTCGGGCTCCTGCCGGTACAGGAAATCACCGACAATACCCTGGTTGCCGACGATTATCCCTTCCCACTGCTGCAGGATACGAAATTCTTCTTCTCCGACGGCACACCGGCTACCAAAGCGGATGTGACAAACGGCTCATTCTGTGCGCTGTTTTCGATACAGCCGGACTTTAGCGACATCAGTAAATTTTATAGGTTAGGTGTGGTGGTCATTGAGCAGGCGGACTTCAAATTCGTGCTCCGCGGGCTCGTCGAGGATAGAGCCGACAGCACGCTCACGGTGCATGGAATTGCTGTCGAGACAAACTCCGCGACGAAGATTTACAAGGGTGTATTACAAAAAGAAGTTACCTTTAAGTCTATTAAAAATGGTAATTACGTAGAAATGCTCGTGCAGCGCATCTTCGCCGATCAGCGCTATATTGCCACCGAAATCTATGTGGAAGATGACATCACCGAAGCGCGCTTCGAATTCGGCGGCGTGGTCGATTCGCTCAATACTTCCACGCGTGTCATTACCATCAGCGGGATGCCGTTCGAGGCCACCGAGCAGACCATTCTTACCGATATCGACTACAACAACCGCAAGTTTGTCGATTATATGGGCGATATCAAGCCGCAATCGTTCGCTTCTGTCACCGGACGCACGACCGACGACGGACGTAATATTGCCGAAGTCATTAAAATTATTGAAGGTTCGTTCCTTGAGTACGATGTGAGCGGTCCGGTCACCGCCAAGACTGCAACGAGTATTTCCATCGGCACACTCACACTCGAAGTCAATGCCGAGACACAATTTGAAAATGTGGCGAATTTGGCCGGCCTGCAGACGGGGAATTTTATTCATGTGCTCTACCATTTCATGCCTGACCGTTCGAAAAAAGCGATCCGGATTGAAAAAGCTGATGATAATTCAGCGCAGTACGTGCATTTAGTGGGACGCGTCGATACGCTTGATGCGACTGGATTTACGGCGTCCGGACTGCATTTTACGGTCATGGACTCAACTGAATTTACCAATGAAAAAGGCGAACTCGTCACCTTCAGTGACCTCAAGCTCGGCGCATCCGTCGTCGTCGAAGGCGCCTGGAGCGCAGGCACAGACATCACAGCGTATTTTGTAATGATGCGTCAGGTGGTGTTTTTACGCGCCGTCTTTCGCTCAAGCACCAAGCAAACAGCCCTCATAGGTAATCAGGAATACGTCATCGACAGCACGACGACCATCTTTGATGCTGATGGTAAGCCAATTAAAATCACTGATATCCCACCCGGAAGTACCGTCGAAGTCACGGCTTCGTCGCAGACCTCGGCCGATGGAAAAGTTACCCGCACTGCCGAGAGAATTCAAATTCAAAAGAAGGCAGTCGTGGGAGTATTTGAACGCAATACTTCCGCACAAACCGGACTCAGCGCCACGCCGAATCCTGCGCAAGGCATTGCGATGATTCGCTTCGTAACGTCAAGCGCCGGCGCTGCCAATCTTAGCATATACTCGCTCACAGGTGCATCTATTTCAACTATTTACAACGGAACAATTGCAGCCGGCACGCATGAATTTCCGTGGAATTCCGGCGGGCTTCCGGCAGGCGCGTATTATGTTCGCCTGGTGACTTCAGATGGCATTTCCATTATTC
>JBPOHH010000456.1:0-2840 GCA_052035765.1 Bacteroidota bacterium | reverse complement strand
CCATAAGCGTTAGCTTAGTAAATGAATTAGATGATACTGTCACTATTGAATTTGCCGTCACCGACACCGGCATCGGCATACCGAAGGACAAGATTACGAAGATATTTGAGAATTTTCAGCAGGCATCAAGCGGTACGTCGCGGCTCTATGGCGGCACCGGTCTCGGGCTCGCAATTGTCAAGCAATTAGTCGAGTCGCAGGGTGGGAGTATCCGTGTGAAAAGTAAGCTGAGCGAGGGCTCGACCTTTAGCTTTACACTCAGCTTCCAAAAGACCAAAGAGCAGGCAGAGCAGGTGGAAATCGTTCTCGATCTCGATGACGATATCAAGAATATCAAGGTGCTTGTCGTCGAGGATATTGCGCTCAATCAACTGCTGATGAAGACACTGCTGGACGATTTTGGATTCGACCGGGATATAGCCGCCAATGGAAAAATTGCCATTGAAAAGTTGCATTCCAAGACATACGATATTATCTTAATGGACTTGCAAATGCCTGAAATGAATGGATTTGAAGCCACGCAGTATATCCGCAATACGATGAATTCCAAGATCCCGATTATCGCACTCACGGCAGACGTGACGACGGTCGATCTGGCGAAATGCAAGTCAGTCGGCATGAATGATTATATCGCCAAGCCGGTCGATGAACGGATTTTGTACAGTAAAATCATCAGTTTAGTCAAAAAACCGCAAACGCTCAATCTCGCCAAGGAAAATGCAACCACCATCGAAGTCAAAAAAGAGCGATGTATAGATTTGGCGTATTTAATCCACCGCACGAAGTCCAATCCGACGCTCATGATGGAAATGATATCGCTGTATTTGGAGCAAACGCCGCCGCTGATAACTTCCATGAAACAAAGCTTGGAGGATAAAGATTGGATCGCACTCTACTCGGCTGTACATAAGATGATACCGTCATTTTCGATCATGGGGATCAGTGCGGACTTTGAAAATATGGCGAAGAAAATTCAGGAATATGCCAGTACGCAACGGCAGACAGACGGGATTCATGAACTTGTGCTACAGCTTGAGCAGGTCTGTAGTCAGGCATGCAGAGAATTGGAAGAAGAGTTTAATACTATTAAAAACACGAAACGATGAAATCCGAAAAAATAAAAATCTTTCTCGTCGATGATGATGCTGTCTTCTTAAAATTATTAGAAATAGAATTTCTTGAACATGCTGATTTTATCATCGAGACCTATCCGACCGGCGAGAGGTGCATGGAGCATTTATCGCATTCACCGGATGTGATCGTGCTCGACTATCATCTCGACGGCATCGACAAATACGCAATGAACGGCATCGATACACTCGACAAAATCAAAGCATTTAATCCAGATATTCCGGTAATTATGCTCTCCTCTCAAGACAAAATTGACGTGGCAATCAACTGCATGCACCACCGCGCATTTGACTATGTCGTCAAAAGCGAGACCGCCTTCATGCGCCTGCAAAAAATCATTACCACAATCTTCCGCTATAAAAAAATGGAAAAAGAACTTAGTTGGTATATGGATAGGATGTAAGGATTTACAGCTGTAATCCACCTGCGGTATCCATCAGCGTGCTAGCCGGCAATAGCACGCAGATTTTGTATGATTGTTTACGATATTCGCAGATGTGATTATCTTCCATCATACCCATCTGCGTCATCAATGTGCTATATTCGCCTGAGGAATAGCACGCAGATTTTGTATGATTGTTTACGATATTCGCAGATGCAATCATCGTCCATCATACCCATCATACCCATCAGCGCGCCATGCACCGATTGCCAAAAAACACCACTCCCAAAAAACACCCGATATGGGAATCATGTAAGTAATACCAAACGTTACGTAACATACTCCGACCACCGCTGCCGTAATTTTGTACCATAGAAAAACAGCACAAACGAAGGGACCTAAGGATGCAAAAGCCACGGTCACCGGCAACAACCAACGCTCCCTTCATACACAAGTGTACCTCTTCGTATATAAAGAGATAGCGCACATTCTCCATCTGATGGTTCGCCCCATATCCGCCGCCGCAACAACTGACCTTTCATCAAGAGAGCAGTTTGACTTCAATCATACTAACAGGTAATTCCAATGAAAATTTTTAATGTACTCGCTGCGAGTATATACTATCGGTACATCCGCTTGTTGGGTGTGCTTACGATGGCTGCCTTACTTGCGACGACGCCGACGCGTGCGGGGATTCCCCCTCTCAATCTGCTCTCGCTTGACAATTTTGTAATCCTCGCCGGTTCGACAATTACGGGTATTCCGCCGGTATCGATTACCGGTAATATCGGTCTCAGTCCTGCTGCCGGCAGCTATGTTACGGGCTTCGACGGCTCGAATGTCGTCGGGAATCTCTATGTCGTCGATGCGTCCGGTCCGTCGGGTTCGACGATAGACGCAGCGCTCCTGACCACCGCAAAAGGCGATTTAACAACCGCGTACAACGATGCAGCGAATCGTACTCCCGTGCCGACGGGTACATTCCTTAATCCCGGTGCCGGCAATATGGGTGGTATGAATCTTGCCGCCGGACTCTACAAATTCACCGGTGCAGCCGACATCACGGGTGCTGACCTCACGCTCACCGGCAATGCAACCGATGTGTGGATATTCCAAATCGGCACATCACTCAACCTCGGCAGTGGTATCAAAATCATTCTCGCCGGCGGCGCGCAGGCAGCCAATATCTTTTGGCAGGTCGGTACATCGGCAACTCTTGGCACCTACTCGGTATTCATGGGCAGTATTCTTGCTGATCAATCGATATCACTGGCGACGGGCGCGACAATGGACGGTCGGGCTCTTGCATTTTCGGCGGCCGTGACGA
>JBPOHH010000689.1:0-5666 GCA_052035765.1 Bacteroidota bacterium | reverse complement strand
TAATAATGGATGAGAAATGAACAGGTAACAGTCTGAATGTTGAATCATTGACGGGTTGATTTAGCCTGTTGTAGAGACTGTGCATGCAACGTCTCGACGGGTGCTATGATCGATGATGACAATGTACGCAATGCTGTGATCGATGATGACAATGTACGCGATGCTATAATCTATAATTACACCGGACGCAATTTGTCGGGCTCGTGTAGCGACGGTGCATGCACCGTCTCTACGAGTGCAATACACCAATGCCAAATATGATTATTGTACCGGACAGGCTTACCGTGTGATAACAATTTTATCGGTGCTTATCGTGCTTCCGGATGTAAGAACATAATAATACACACCGCTTGGGAGCGCTTCTGTATCGATATCGAAGGTATGAGTACCACCGGCACACCGCACTCCGTCGAGGATGGACTGCACCTTGTCGCCGGTCATGTTGTAGAGATGAAGAGAGATGATACTTGGCTCCGGAATGGAGAATCGAATTTTGGAGGTAGTGTTCGCAGGATTCGGAAAATTCGTCACTTCGGGTACGAGCGTTTGCGATTCATTCACCGAAATAACAATCGCTTCGCGCTTACCGGTGACTTTGAGTATTGTACCGCCATTGCCAATGATCCATGCCGTCGAATCATTGATGGCAGAAACGCCGCTGAGCTGATTAGCCGTGCCGCTTGCCTGCGGTTTCCAGGCCTCACCGCCGTCTGCAGTGCTCACAATTACGCCTTCTTCGCCTACTGCCCAGCCACGCTTGGAATTGACAAATACGACGGATGTTAACGGTACAGCAGTACCCGACAACTGTGCCGTCCATGTCTCGCCGCCATCGGTCGTATGTCGGATGACGCCGACATCACCAACGGCCCAACCGGACTTTTCATCGGCAAAATAGACACCGTCCAAACGCGACGATGTACCGCTCGACTGCAGTACCCAGTCCTTACCGCCATTACTTGTCTTGAGAATCGTACCCGCTTCACCCACCGCATACGCCACTTGAGCATTGACCGCAAAGACGCCTATGATGTTGAGCTGTGTAGGACTTGGTTGTAAATTCCAAGTCACTCCCTTGTTCACCGTCTGCAAAAGGACACCTTCATTCCCAACAGCATAGCCAACATCTTCATTCACCATTCGCAATGCATTCAAGGTCGATGATGTCGGCGTGGTCTGTGCCGTTACGACGGGTGTGGATGAGAGTGAACATTCAATAATACGACCATTTTCACCGCAGAACCATGCCTTGGTGGGTGATACCATCGTCGCAGCGCGTAAATTATCCGGAAAGAGATTCTCTATCTGTTCCCATTTCTTACCCGAATTCGTCGTCGATAGAATAATACCGCTGTCACCTATCGCAATACCGGAATTGAGATTCGCAAAAGACACACCCCGAAGATGTTGAGCAAATCCGGATGATAGTACTTTCCAGTTCGTACCACCATTCAGCGTCTTGAGCAATGTTCCCCCTGTGCCTACAGCGAGTCCGATCGATGCATCATAGAAGAGAATCGACGAAAGTGATACTCCGGTTCCGGATGACTGTACTTTCCACGAATCTCCGCCATCGGTGGTGCTGAGTACTGTTCCGTTTGCACCACATGCCCATCCGGTAGTCGCTGACGTAAAGGTGATGGAGTACAAGTTGGCTTTCGTACCCGATTGCTTTACTTTCCAACTGTCACCGCCATCGGTGGTCTTGAGAATGACGCCCTTATCACCAACGGCAATACCGATTTTCGGAGTAAGAAAGCGGAGAGCATTGAGAGCGTCGTCAGCACCGGTGAACTGAGCAAACCAATTATTTCCACCATTTTGAGTAGCCATAATCAACCCACTGTTACCCGTTACCCAGCCATGAAGTGAATCGGCAAAATACACAGCGCTGAATTGAGCCGATACTCCGCTGACAATCGCTCCCCATGACTCTCCACCGTCGGTGGACTTGAGGAGAGTAGATTTTGCGCCCACGCAGAACCCTGTCGTAGGTGTCGGGAAATGTACCGAACGCAGCGCATTCGAGGTGTTGGAAAGCACGGAAGACCAATGCGCTCCCCCGTCGAGCGTGCGGAGGATGAGCCCGCCATAGCCGACAGCGCAGCCAACAGACTCGGAGGTAAAACATATCGAATAAAGAGGTTGCGAAGGAATACTATCGGTGGATATCCAGGAGCCGCCGCCATCAGTAGAGGTGATGAGAGTACCGGCATTGCCAACTGCAAAAAGAGAAGACGGAGAAGATGTACCTTTAAACGCGATACAAGTAAGCGCATTACCTTGCGGCAGGGGATTCTGCCACGCCCAGCTTTCCTGGGACCTGACAGGCACTAGACAACAAATAAAAACAGTTAGGAGAGAGAGTAGAATGCGGTTCATACACGTTCTTTCATAGGGTTGTAGATGTGGAAATCAATTTATTACACGCAAATTAACGACATCGGCAATACTCACAAAGGAGTTTTTTTATTTGTGTGGACACTGACAATTTATGCTGAACTCGGGATTTGGCCGAGCAGGCGAATACAATTCGTTCCTGTGATAGAGAATATAGACTGAACCACATAAATTAACGGTGATTTTTTTAGAAAGCTATAGCACAATGAACGCAATGGATTGAGCAAATACTGATTTTGATTCTCAATCAGGCACAGCACGGATGATGGGCACTATTTTGATGTGCAATCACTTGCCGCAAAAAATACTCTCGATAAGCAACGGTTACTTGGATAATTCACAGTAGTAATGTATGTTGCGCAATAATTACTTCACTTACGTATAGTACTCTGTTTTTATACATCTTCACAGAAAGAATTTACGATGAAACACTTTCTCCTGCTCGTTCTTTCCTGCTTCTTCATCGCCGGTACAGCTACAGCGCAATCATTGGTATCTTTTACTGCTCTCACAGGTGTTAAAACTGCCCGCGAAAAGGTATCTCAGATGGGCTATACTGATGCTAAACTCTTACAAATCAACACATACAACAATCACCATCAACCTATTTTCAATTATAGAGATAAATATAATGTGTGTACTGATGGAAAAGCATTTCAATGGATGTATATCTTTTCCTATACCCAAGATAGTAAAGTAGTTGTCATTTCTGTCACGAACGAAGATGGAAAATTCGTTCCGATTGTTAAAGATAATCTATCGGTACTTGAATTTAATGCGATGGATAATCATATAGAGTATCAGGGGCTTGATAGCTTCATCGAGTTACCCAATTCAGTAGTTGATAGTGACTTTTCATTTATTTACAAAAACAATGTAACTAGCATTCGAGTAATCGATAATGAACACAGCTCTACTTCTATAGTGTTAACTTCGAGACTAAATTCTCAAAGAGGATCAGGCGATTATAATTTTGACAAGAAAGTTTTAGATTCTCTTTATCCATTTATTTGGGAATACTCAGGTCATGGTCAAAATATTGGTATTGATGGCAATTGGGGTGGTAGTGCTGCCTCAATAATTGCGTTTTCGGCAATAAATGGAGAATTCTTCTACGATTTTCATACTACCAATGTCGAAGAATCTTCTACTCCATCCGCCCTCACCATCTCCCCCAACCCTACAACCGGCAGCATCAGCATCAAAGGCACAACAACTTCACCTCAAATCCCAATTCATGTTCGGATAATCGACGCACTTGGCAGACAACATCATCAGCAATACACACAAGCAAGCGCAGATGGAACCTTTACATTCATGTGGGATGGAATGGCAGGCGGAGAATCACTGCCAACCGGCGCTTATTCAGCGGTAATGACGGCGGGTTCGGTGGTGAAGAGTGTGCCGTTTGTGGTGGTGCGGTGAGGAGTAATTACAAAGACATCAAAATTCAACGTAAATTCCCGTCCGGCTGTTTGTAGCAACGACCTGACGGGAACCAGCTTCGACCTCAAGTGCGGTCGAACATCTGTTGCAACGTACATCCTTGATAAAACAATCGACCTCAGAGAGGTCGAACGTCCGCGCTTTAATGTTTTCGTATAGTCGTCTGTGCACTACGTTTCAAAAGAATTTTTTAACGGTCGGATGTAGCAACCAACCGGACGTGAATCCACACACTAAACCCTCCAATTCCCCTCCCGCCACCCTTCGAAAAATTATTCCGTTTGAAAATCGGGCGCCTTGGTGGTAAATTGCAGTCAAAATTGTTGTTTTTCATACTCCAAGGCGCAATACAGATGTCCGCTCCGCAAAAAGCTACAAAACAAAACGCAGATAACATATCGATAACGAACAAACTTAAAGAACTATCCCTCCCAATTGTACTCATCGTCTTTGCAGCAACGACGATGATATTTTTCAGGGATATTCTCTTTGGCAATAAATTCTTCTGGGATGACGTAGCCGAATATATTTATCCGTTTACTACCTTTGCAGCACGGCAATTGGCGCAATTTCAGCTCCCCTATTGGAATCCCTACACCTTCTCCGGGATGCCGTTTTTAGCCGACTTTCAGACGCAAACCCTCTACCCGCCGCATACGATGATGGCACTCTTCCTCAAAAATGACGGCATGCTGCCTTCGAAAATCATCGAAGTCGTGATTATCCTGCACTTCTTCCTTGCCCAATTTGCGATGTATAAATTCGCACGATTCAAGAATATATCCAGTTACGGCGCAATTATCGCGGCCGTCTCCTACGCTTTTTGCGGTTCGCTTGCCGTGCGCGTCATCCACCCGATGGTGGTCTATCATCTCGCATTATTACCGCTCATACTGCTTAATTTTCATCGCGGAATCTTTGAAGGAAAGATCAAAAACACGCTTTATGCCGGACTGCTTCTCGCGCTTGCTCTCATATCGGGTCACCCTCAGACATCAGCGTATGTGCTTTTTTTTCTAGCAGGATACACCGTATGGATGGGCGTAGGAGCGATGAAAGATAAAGAACTTACCGGTGGTGCAATCGGTGGATTTGCGCTTAGAGCGCTCTTGCCGGTGATTATGGCATTTGCGCTGACGGCGGTGCAGTTCATACCGGCGCAGGAATTGGCAGGACTCTCCGAAAGAACGAAAATTACCTACGAAAAAACGCCTGAAAATCCCAAATTGTACGCATCCGACGGTTCGATGCGGCTCGGACAAATCTATTCTGCTGCCGTGGCAAACCTATACGGGAAGGTATCGCAGACCGACCAAAAACAAAACAATTTCTACCTGCCGAATGTGAGTGACACCGGCACGGACCAACATTATTACTGGGACACGGCGTTTTATTTCGGGCTCGCGGCGCTTTGTCTCGGACTCTTCGGACTCAGCATTCAGGGGCGAACGAGATTTGGTGCTTTTATGCTGACGATGATCGTATTTGCCATACTCTACGGCTTGGGTGCCAATGGCTTTCTCCATCGTCTGCTGTTTGGCATTCCTGTGTTTGGTTCGTTCAGAAATCCCGGTAGAATAATGTTCTACATGAGTTTCGGCTTGTGTTTTTTCGCCGGAATTGGTTTTGATGCACTGTGGCAATCGGCTAAAAATACCAAACTCCAATCCCGCTTTCTCATAGCCGGAGCGATTCCGCTTGGTATTACTCTCCTGGCGGCAATGTTAGTATTACAAACCTTTATCGACACACCGGAAGTGGATATTGCAGCTACGCAAAAAGAAGGTCTGACGGCATTTTTACTCTGCCTGAGTGTGGTA
>JBPOHH010000473.1:0-2457 GCA_052035765.1 Bacteroidota bacterium | reverse complement strand
GATCGTTAGATTTGTCTCCGAACTTTTATTGCTGATGACATACAAATCGGCGCGGGAGTCCTGATCATAATCTCCGAGTGCAACATCGTATCCACCGTCTACTAGTGCACCATCAAGCGTAATCGTCGCCTGCTGAATCACCGTTGCATAGTTTGACGCGCCGCTCAGGATCGAAAGGTCGAGCGCTGTCGTTCCGACTTTGCTTGGGTGGAGTATATAAATATCCGGCTTACCGTCGTGGTCGTACTCGCCGACAAGAACACGATATGCGTTATCAGCGTCCCGGATTGCCGTAGCTGTTTGCAGCAGTACATACCCAAACTCCGGCTTATTGGGTGGCGCAATTATCTCTTCGTTCGTCGCATACCAAAATTGATATTCCGAACCTTTTAGTTTTTCAATTTTCCACTCTGCTGCCGGTGTACGTTTTGAGTGCAAGACGACCTGCCTATCATCCGGAGCCATTGCTTGATCACGCCCAACTGCCAAGCTTCGGGCTAGAAATGCATTATTCATTGCAGACTGAATCGTATATTTTCCATTCGCCAGCTTGGTGAGGATAAACTGTGCAGATCTATTCTGTGTGGTTGCCGTAAAGATAATACCATCTTCCTCGTTCGGACAGCTAGCATAGTACTTCATATACGTCCCGACCTCAGTCATGAAGGTATAGTTTCCATTACTAAGTCGCTCTGCACGTAAGTGCGTCGTCCAGTCGAAGGTCGAGGTCTCGGTTAATGCCGTGTTTTGATTTTTAAATACTGATTCAGGTGATTTCGTACATCCTGTGCATACACTCAAGTACGTACCCTTATCGCATTGAATCGATACCACACCTTCTATTGATTGAGCAGAGCCGGAATATGCTATCGTGAATACTGCGATGATGATCGCAAGGGTTGAGCGTATCATGGGAATTCCTCCGATACTATATGGGATGTGATTTGTGAATAGTGATGTTGTTTTCTCTGCGTTCTCTGCGCCATTGCGTTAAAATTATAAGAAGGTAACGCAA
Organism: Bacteroidota bacterium; assembly: GCA_052035765.1. GTDB lineage: Bacteria > Bacteroidota > Ignavibacteria > Kapaibacteriales > UBA961 > JADJXV01. The sequence continues at coordinate 1,442 of JBPOHH010000473.1, read as the reverse complement.
AGACGCTGAGAACGCAATGTTTTGCAGACGTTCTGCCACCTTTGTGCACACCGTCCTACAATTCCTTCTCAAAATAAATCTTATAGAATTTCCTGCCGTCTTTCTCGACACCTTGTTCGATAAGGTCTGCATTGCCATGGATATAGATATGGAAATTCTTATCGAGTTTCAGAATACTTTTATACACACGTGCTTGCTTTTTCACCGCTTGCTGTGATATTTCAAATGACTCGGGTAGCGGCGCAGAATGTTCATCCCTGCTGCGCTCCTCAAACTTGCGATACGACTCCACGGTCTCGGTATCAATGAGCACTTTTTCCTCGAATTCTTTCTTGCTGTAGGTGTCATTTTCTTTAAAATACTCCAGTGTGCGATTGAGCAAATCAATCTGATCGACTTTGCTGACATCGGCATCACCACCCTCGGGCTCAGCAACGGCAAAATTCCGCGCAATTTTCATAATTTCTTTGGTGTAATGATGCTTATCGGCGCAGGGCTTGACAAGAAGAAACGAATCTTTCCAATATTGCGCTTCCTTCGTCTTGCCGGCGCTGTCGAGCATGCATACTTTATAACCAACTTCTTTATACGTATTCACAATCAAACACCCTTTGTCGAGTTTGTCGATGTTAATTCCATCACTGGCATGAAGCGAAAACGCCTCATCCGACTTATCGACCTGCATAAAGGTATGCATATTCTCGGATTTGAAAATTCCAATCACGTCGGTAATCTCATCTTCGATAATTACTCCCGAAAAGTGCGCTACGAAGAGATCGCCCGGCTTGATATTCGGATGAATGGAGAGTTCGTAGAGATGCTTCGCAATATTGACTGCATTCTTCTGAAATGTACTCGCATCCTCAAACACTTCACTCGCAAACGTGTAGAGAGGATTAAGTGTAAAATCTTCGTTGGTGAACGTAAAATTGTAGAATTCGGGTTTTGCAAACGGTTTTAAAAAGAAGGTAAAGAGCGAGTCCCGCACCGCAGTACTTGAAATATCAAGCAAGGATTTCGATAACTGTAGATCTTCGCCATTAGTTTTATTGCCCACGCCATGCACGGCGACCTGCTCGATGGTGCAGCTTGTATAATCAATCATAAGGAGTTGTCTGCTGAAAGTAAAGGAATGTTATGGTAGAATGAATTTGCCTGACTGCAAAATTAGGATATTCAGGTGGATTAAGGTGTGGTCGCTATCCCGAGCCTCCGAACCCTAAGAACCCACACCCTACCCTCTCCCAAGAGAGGGAAAGATATAAAAATTAACAACTTACCAGCCAAAGCCCCCTCTCAGGAGAGGATTTAGGGGTGGGTTAAGCGGATGCATCGATAAATAATCAGCCTACTTTTAGAATGTGTCATTAACAGTTTGCCTATACACATCAAGTATATGCCAGATTCTTATGTTGACAGCAGAGTCTATCTCCTCTTCATCG
>JBPOHH010000633.1:0-11404 GCA_052035765.1 Bacteroidota bacterium | reverse complement strand
GGATTCGTTTCCCTGTGTATTGTATTATATATCAATACGGTACCCGCGTGCGGAGCGTGTTGTCAATAGCGCTGAGTTTCCTGCTGAATTCATCTATTATTCTTGTGCCAATGGAGCGAATATTGCATCATTGCTGTGCTGCTTTTCTGTTGCCTGGGTCGTCATTCCGTCGTTGTCAATTCTGCATGCAAAACTACGGCACATTTTCGCGTATCCATTACTCAATTATTACTCAATTTTTGCTGCGATTTCATACGCAAACATCCCATTCTATGCCGTGAAGGAATACATACCTGCATCACTCGGCTGATGTGTATTCGGAAAACGACCTTTTCCCTTTGCGTGCATCATGTCTGCGTAGGGCGCACTGTTCTGTTCCTTAGGCGCACTTTTTCACTCCGTATCTTCCCTGTTCCGGTCATTTTTTTCACTGCGCCACTCCTTTTGCTCACTCTTCAGCTCCTCGGCTTCACTCCTCAGCTCCTCGGCTTCACTTCTTAGCTCCTCTGCTTCACTCCTCAGCTCCTCGGCTTCACTCCTCAGCTCCTCGGGCGCAGGTGCTTCAGTCCTCGGGTGAACGTCTCAGTTCCTTGGGCGCACTGCTTAGTTCCTTGGGCGCACTGCTTAGTTCCTCGGGCCGGCTGCTCAGTTCCTCGGTCTGACTGCTCAGTTCCTCGGGCTGACTGCTCAGTTCCTCGGGCGCACTATTCAGTTCCTCGGGCGCACTGCTCAGCTCCTCGGGGAGAGCAGACGCATTCCTCCGATAGCGTACTCCACTCCTCCGATTCATGTTTTCGGCACTCCTCTTCATGGTGCAGTTCGTTGGATGCTGCGTGCAGTTCGTTGGATGCCCGCCGCTCTTCCTGTGCGCTACTGCTTTGTTCCTTCGGGAAGTGACGTGTGGTGGTATGTTCCGGCGCTTGGCTCGAAGTGCTCATGCAGCGGTTCCTCCTTGCCGCCAACTCAATGCTTTGCTCAGGTCATTGGCAGCTCTTGTGCGGCAGCCGAGGCATAGTGTTCGGCCGCGTAGGAGTATTCTTGAGCCGCACAGGAATATTCGTTCTGTTGAATTTCCGATGGCAGGGTTGGTTGAGGTACTGTGCGCTTTGTGAGATATGCTTTTATGGTGGTGGTGGCGGACGTTGCTACGGGTGACAAGTCCTGCAAGAGACAGCGCGATGATTATCACCGTCACTCAACCGCCGATGAACGGATGCAAGGGTGGAATTGGCGGGGTAGGTCGAGAGGACGAACGCACACTTCGAATGTCGGGGTGGGTGCTTCGGTGGCTGCTGAGGATGGTGACCCTGTGTGGCAGCGGCACACCGGTGCGCGCCGATGCAGGAACGTCAGGGTGGAGAGAAGGATGGAGTAAACCATTGAACATTCGGGAACCTTTTCTTTGTTTCTGTGAAAATACTCCGCACTGCCGGTGAATGGTACATAAAATGGAAAGAGTACACCGGCATCTCAAAGGACTGAATCAACCGTTCCGCCGGGACGGTGAGGCATAGCAGCCGGCACTTCACGATCGCCGGAGAGGTTTGGTTTCAATTGGCTGCACTTCCCTGCCTGTAGTATTGGTGCCTGCATCGATCATCTCTTTTGGGATGGAATACCGGTATTCCTTTCCATATCGGCGTATCATGGTGTGTGGAGGAATAGTATGGTGGAATATGGTCATGAAGCCACCATCTGCGAATGAAGAGCGGTGGACGGGTATAGGGTTCACACCGCTCTTACTCCCTCGTATACCGGAGCCATGACACCGCGTCGTGAACGGATACCTTCTGCCACCTGAGGGTGCATTCCTTGCGCGCATCTGCGCCGTATGTGGCACGGAAGAATGCCTATATTGACTTTTTTTACTACTACAAGAGGTGATTAAAAAAAATTTTGCCGTCATAACGTACTTATTTATCAATGAGCTGACATTACGCTGACACAACACTGACACAACGCAGACAAATGACTATTGAGAGTCAAATAATTTTGCAACCGAGTTAAAGACTCAATTCAATATTTTTTTTCTCAATTCTCTTTATGGAGGTACTATGTTTTCAGACAATCGTTTCACGGCTGATTCCATCACCGTGCATACTGAGCGCCTTATGCTCATGCAACAAAACTTTTCGGTTCATGCATCGACCTTTCAGTCGATGAGTCCTGAGCCGGTTCTTTGGGCAGCCACCTGTCACTCTCAATACCGTGAGAAGCGGTACACGGTTTCTCATCTTGACGCACAGGTGAAAGCGACGGGCGAGGCGGCACGTTTGTCATTTCGATCAATGAAGCAGGATTATATGGCGGTGCGGGAGTTTGCGCGGCAGCTGTATGCAGCCGAACAGGAGAAGATGTTCGCTCACCGTCTGAATCTTCCCTATCCGACAAAAGAGCTTGCGCAGCTTGAGCTGGTATCCTCGCTTCTATTGGAACAGTCGAAGCGGGTAGCAGCAGGTGACGCATTGCTCATCCCGCCTGCTCTTATAACGCAGCTTACGTCATCGTTTGAGGCATCGAAGCTTGCGCTCACTGCCAAGTCGAATGCCCGCACGGAAGCGAATCATGCACGTTTACTGTTACAAGAGCAGCACAAAACGGATATTCAGAACTTAAAGCTCCTCTATTCATTCTCATCGGCGATGTGGAAAGACGATGACATCCGTTTTAATGATCTTGGCTTTGCGCGTCCTGAGCAAACGGTACCGGGAGGGAAATCTATTCTCCCCAAGGCGCCATCGGCGATGCGTCTTACGAGTGCGGGCATACTTGTATGGGATGCAGTGTCGGGGGCTACCAGCTACGCGGTATCGGTTTCAGCCGATGGTGGTGGTGGTGAAGAATGGACGCCGGATGTCACCACGCAGACCAATTCCGCAACGGTACGCACCGAACCGACGGGTAAACTTTACTACAGGGTTCGCACCCGCAATGCCAACGGCTATGGCGAGTACAGTGTTCCACTCGGCCATCTGTTCGGACTACCTGCTCCGGTAGATATCTCCTACGATCAAGGGCAGATTTCCTGGAGTGAAGTAGAATTCGCCGACTCCTACGAGGTAGAGCGCGCATCTGTCGGCAGCGGTACATATATCCGTGTCTATACCGGCAGTGACACCACAGCATTCGACACACCGCCAAGCGGCACAACGAACTACCGCATCCGCGCCATCAGCGGTTCGGTCAAAGGAGAATGGGGTTTGGTTGGAGTGTAGTTCCCGGAAAAGCAACCATCGATCATACCATCACGCAATCAAGGGGATTCAGACAAACGTCTGAATCCTTTTTTTATGCATTTGACGTGCTTGACGCGTAGAGACGTTGCATGCAACGTCTCTACAGGCATGCAACGTCTCTACAGGTTGGATGATTGTTTATTGGGTTGAATTTCTGATTGGTATTTCATAATACGAATCATCGGCAATAGATTATAATTCGGCAACGGTCAGACGTAGTCCAAAGCTGAATCCTGAGGGGAAAAAATCAATCGGCGCAGTCGGTAAAAGAACCCCTTGATGCTGCCCGTATTCCCTATCTAAAGACGATGTATGATATACATTGGTATGGAAGTTCACATATCCACAGAGCAACAGTGTGGATTCTAATGGTACATAATTTCCACACATGGTTCTCCTATTTTCGAGCTTGGATAGTGTAATATAGCATTCGAGACCTCCAATGAGTTGTGCACCGCCTAACCAATTTTCCAGAACGGTATTGCTACTCTCTGTGAGCCGCGCACGTATGCTGCGTGTTCCTCCGGGATTGCCCGGGAATGCTCTTGCAGAGTCGTTGATTCGATCAAGACTGATAGCGGTATAATATTCCCCAAGAGAAGCTCCTACCTTCGGAACTATCATCACCGGACCTTCCCTATATGCAATGTAACCAAGAGTAACGATAAAATCTATCGGTAGTGGTCCGCCCTGTGAAAGTGACGTTGTAAACGTTCCATCCTGATCTTTAAATGTAGATTGTATCGGAAATATATACTGCAAATGTTCTGATACCAAAAACCCTTTTCCTGCATCGACTGTAAGCATGCAATCAACGGTTGGCATCGTTCCCTGTATAGGTGGAATGCCGGATTGCATAAGACTTTGATTGAGTTTCTCACTGTTCACCGACTGAATACCGAAGCTGACACCATATGAATAAAATCCTTTTCTAAACCATTGGATTTCATCCGTATCCTCCCACTGCGCCTTGACGTGTAGGGTAAATACTCCAGAGAGTACCATTACCATCAGGAATGAAAGAGTGCGGGAACTATAAACGCAGCACATAATTTCATACAGAAGATAAAAAAGAAAGAGGAGGAAATGTTCATAGACTATCTCTCACACAATCTCTACCGAAAAAACGGTCGTTGAGCGAAGCCGAAACGACTGACGGTGCTGCTATCACGGTACAATATACCGCAATGCCGTCGTAGCCATCAGTCGAATACCATAGTGTAACCCCGATGGTGTGAATCCATAACTATCGTTATTTACCGTTCCGTTGGATGTCGTTGAGGTGAGACATGGATTATAGGAAGCATATCCACCGAGCCAGATTTCACCGCGGGTTTGAACGTTTACTCGGGTATTGGGCTTGTCCTGTATCACGTTTTCCTGCAAGCCAAAACTCAATACTTTGAAGTATCCTTCGATTCCAATAGCAAGATTGATAGTAATGGTTGAATAATCGACCGTACTCGAGCTCTTTGCATCGAGTTGGTCACGAAGTGTGCCGTTTGGTGGTATCCCGAGATTAGCGGTGTTTAGACGTTTGATTTCTAATGTACTAAATCCGAAACCCAGCCCTACCGATGGTACCACCAAAAACGAACTGTTGTGAACAAGTGAGTACCCGAGATTCAGATGAACGCCAAATGAGGAGAGTGCAGTACGTATGCCACCACTTGTATCGTTGGTGACATTTGAAGAAAGTGGAGCGTAGTATAGGTTCGAACCAAGTAAAAATCCCTTACCGAGCGGTAGCTTCGAATCCAAACTATAAACGATTGAATTATCTTCCACTATATTGAGCTTAGCATCCTTCAAGCTGGAGTTGAGCTGCTCGACATCAAAGGTCATCCAGCCGATTCCGGTGGACATAAACGCTGCATAGCTTAGCGAATCCCCCTCAATCGGCTTTTGAAGAGTCTGCGCCGATGCGAGAGTATGCACCAGCATAAGAATTCCTGCTATGATGCATAATTGCAGAATTCGAGCTGCTTTGAAGGCGTACATTTTACCCATATATTCTCCGCGAAAATAATTGAAACTAATAAAAGAACGAACATATCTCGTGAAGTAAACAACTCACAACACTTATACTTGCGGGATTGGGATATTGTTCCGTCGGGCCAAAAAAATATTTATTTTTTTTTGGTAAAACCTTTGGTAAAATTACACAAAATTGTTTTAATTTTACCACACAAGACAAGCAATGCATACTTTCCGATGCATTCTTTCATCAAATCCTTCGGAGCTTTTATGAAATACATCATCTTCTTTCTTCTCCTCCTCTCCTTCTCCGCTCTCCACGCGCAGAACGGATGGAAAGACATGGGCGGGTATAAAGAAACGACAGACACCACCGGTGAAGTGCTCCAAATCAAACCCACGACTGATGGGAAGTACTTGTATGTGCTCTGTACTCTGAAGGATAGTACGGTTAAGAAGCAGGCGATTCAGAAGTGGGATGTCGATAGTGGGAAGGTGGTGTTGACGAGGTTTATTGATACGAAAGAGTTCTCGGCCGTGAAAGTAAATTTAAATTGTGATGCGGCGACTTATTCCATCTTTGGTGTTACGGCAAACCCTACGAAATACCATATCGTGGTTCGAGATAATGACACAGGCACCGAACTCCTTCGTGCACTGGATAATAACGATGCGAAGGGCAGGACTGTTGTGCAGCTTGACTATGACAGTGGAAGTAAATACTTTTACATTGCCTACAACAGCGACTATTACTATTCCAGCGGACCCGAACTTACAACGTATTCCAATGGATTCCTCGCTCGTAAAAAACTTGTTGATAGCGTGCTCGTGGGTGAGAACATTATCACCCCGAATACGGTACGATTTATTCATCCGTACAATACGCCCTTTGTGGCGTCTTACTCGTTATATCACTTCTCAGAAATAAAAGGGAAAAACCCTTCTCCCAATACATACACTGATAATCTTACCAACTATGTCGGTACTTCGGGTAAAGGAATAAAATTAAACACTTTTCGGTCCAATACCTATAATATATATACTATCGCCTTATCTCCTAATGGGTCGTTGGTGTCTTCAACGGAAAATGAAACGAAATCCACGATTCTATTGTATATCGATTCCACCGTACGTTCGAATTTTCTAGGTCTGTATGGCAAAGGCAGCAACACTCAGGTATTCAGCAATGATAGTAAGTATCTGATTATCAATTCTCCTGCCGACAGTAGTCTCACTACAATTAACGCATCGATGCGTACACTCTGCGGTTCGATTACTCATCCAATTGTGAAAAAGTTCACCGAGATTTTCTCTCTTCCTCAATCGACGACGATTCTTGCTGCCTGTACCGACAAAAAATTACGACTCATTGAATCGTTCAAGGATACTTCTGCTCCTGCGTATGCTATCAATGTGAATAGAACGAGCATCTATCAACATAATTCCGTCGCTTTTTGCCCTGCTGTTCCTTCCTTCGACAGTAGCCGTTTTTTCTGGGATTTCGGTGATGGCACCACTTCTTCCGCCGTCAGTCCTCTTCATCAATATGATAGTGCCGGAGTATTCGACGTGACGATGCGTGTTACCGACAACTATGGTCAGCATGAAGTCGTACGGAAAAAGTTAATTGAAGTAAAACCTACACCCATTCCCATTACCCTTGACTTTGATGCGGACGTGCGCTATGGCTCGGCCCCGCTGAAAGTATCGTTTACCAACAAATCGACGGGAACGATTCTCAGTTACAAATGGAATTTCGATGACGGCACGACTTCCTCGGCAAAAGACACTGTCTATACCTTCAAACAGCAGCGTTCCTATTCGATTACACTGACAGTAAATAACGGAATCAAAGATACTTCACTGACGAAGTTGCATTACATAAATGCGGATGAGTATCCAGCGTTTTTACTTACTACAAAACTTACGAATAGTGCTAAAGGCCAATATATTGAATCGCCAAAGAATACTCAATCACAGACATACGTAAATGAAAACATGATTCGAACCTCTTCCGGGCAGGTATTTTTAAAACAAATTAAATATCAACTATTTGATAGAAAAGAATATGGCCTGACGTACTACAATTGTGGGTCAAGCACTAATATTTATAGTGTTCTGAGTACCGGTGTCGACAAATCATTGATTTCTAGCGGTCTATCGACAATGGATCTAGCTGTAAATAATTGCGTTGAAGGGACCGGGATCGTAGGTACGATAAGCAATAATTTACTTTCCTATTTTTATAATGGTACTTATACAAGTTATTATACAAGAGATCATAAATCTATAGTGTTAAATGTTCAAGGGAATAGCGTTACTTCAAAATCCGTTGCCTTCCCTTTCTATACCATGTACTACAACGTACGCCCATTACATAACACCATCGACTGCTACGCCTTTCGCAATGATCGTGGGCTCGCGACTGATTCTACCTTCCTCTGCTTTTATACAGACACCACGAAGTTACTGTCTAAAGACCATCTCAAAGGATATGCCTTGCCGGCTATTGAAACATCGGGCGGGAGGTTTATGGCTGTAGTTTCGCCTATTTCGATAGATTCAACCATTAATCGGCGTCTACAACTCCGGTGGTATGATGGCTCAGGTAGGTTTCTTGATTCTCTCGTTATCACAAGACCAACCTCAGATTTTATCTTTGATATTGCCCCGCTGCCGAATAACAGATTTATGCTCAGCGGGAATACGACGTTGTATCGTAAAGATGCCAATGGGAATACATCAAGAACTGCTCATGGGTTAATCATGATCATCGATGATAAAGGAACGGTAGAATTCACCAGACAACTTCCGCAATGGCAAACGCTCAAGCGTATTATGCCTATGGATGAGCGTACATTCGCACTTACCGGCACCCCAACCGTCGCCTATCCCGGATTTATTGCCGTTAAGTCCGATGGCAAGATAGTTGGCGATTTCCGCGCCGATGTGAACCGTTCATACTCTAATGCTTATGATGGCTATAATGTAACTGCTTGCATGAATTGCGTCGATGTGAACTTCGGCAATACCATGCGCACCGTCTTCTTCACCCGTAATGACGGCTACAATGCAGAACTCTACGTCAGCGACAATCCCTACCTCCAAGACATCAGCGTCTCGGTTGATGAATCGCCTGTTACCGGCAGGATGATTGAGAATCAATTAACCGTCTCCCCCAATCCGACGGATGGAAATAGTACGCTCCACTATTATTCTACCACTCCGCAACGCATCACACTCACCGTGACTTCTCTTCTCGGTGAAGTGTATCATTCGCAAGTGCTGGATGTCGAGAGTGGAGAAAATACTATTCCGCTGGATATGAGTGCGTTTGGTTCGGGTGTGGCGTTTGTGACCGTGGCGGGCGTGCGGGATGTGCAGCATGCGCAGATTCATATACTTCGATAAGTTACGTGAGATAACTAGAATGAAATACATCATCTTCTCTCTTCTCCTCCTCTCTTTCACCGCTCTCCACGCGCAGAACGGATGGAAAGACATGGGCGGGTATAAAGAAACGACAGACACCACCGGTGAAGTGCTCCAAATCAAACCTACGACTGATGGGAAGTACTTGTATGTGCTTTGTACTCTGAAGGATAGTACGGTTAAGAAGCCGGCGATTCAGAAGTGGGATGTCGATAGTGGGCGCGTGGTGTTTTCGAGGTTTATTGATATGAAGGGATATGCTACTGTAGCGAGAATCAACTTGAATTGCGATGCTTCTTCTTATACTATTTACGGCTCTTTGTCCAATGAACAGAAGCCTCGCTTCAGGGTTATTGATTTAGAGACAGAGACCCCAATAGTGTCAATTACCGACCCCTCTCCAACGAATCAGGCAATAGTGCAAATTGACTACGACAGGGTTTTGAAATGTTTTTATGTCGCCGCAAACGGTACTTATGTTTCTCAGAATGGACCGAATTACAAGTATTATTCTAACGGTTCAATTTCGAAAAAAACAATAAGCAATGACAGTCTCATTACTACTGCTATCGTTTCCCCGAATACAGAAAAGTTTATTCATCTTTTCGGCACTACTATTCTGACATCCATCTCTTTTTTTGAGTCGTTAGAGCGTATCGAGCAAAATCTGAATACGATAACCATCAACAATAAGCGTATAAATTTCATTGGTGTTTCTCAAAGTAAAGGTATCAAGCTGTTGGAGTATCCTTATGCCATTCCGTCGCCCAAGGCACTGCTTGCTCTTTCGCCTAATGGTATGTTTGTCACACATTCTACCCCGGAGACTATATTCTCCTGGTATGTCGATTCTCTACTGCAAAGCTCCGATCTTGGTTATTTTTCAAAATATGCTACCGGTATAGTCTACAGCACGAACAGCAGATATTTACTGATTAATTCTCCTAAAGATAGTTCGATCTACACCATTAATCCTTTCATGCGCGCGCGATGCGGCGTTGTACAATCGCCGATTACTACTCTCATTCGTGAAATGTTTACGTTGCCGTCGTCAACTTCTATCATCGCCTCATGCTCGGATGGCAAATTCCGAATGATTGATGCTATCGTCGATACTGCTCAGCCGAAATATACCTTCATCTCCAACAAATCACGTATTTATCAGCATGATTCCGTCTCATTCTACTCCATTATTCCCTCTTTTGACAGCTCCACTGTGGAGTGGGATTTTGGTGATGGAAAGAAGTCTTCATACCTTCAAACTACTCATACATTTGATAGTGCCGGAGTATTTGACATCACGATGAACGTCACCGATAAGAACGGCGTTCATACCTCAACAATATCCAAAATGATTGAAGTAAAACCTGCTCTCGTGCCTATCACACTCGACTTTGATGCGGATATTCGCTTTGGCTCGGCTCCGCTGAAGGTCAATTTCACTAACAAATCAACCGGCACTATCCTGAGTTATAAATGGAATTTCGATGATGGTACCACTTCCTCTGCAAGAGACACCGTGCATACCTTCAATCTGCAGCGTTCCTACTCAATTACACTCACGGTCAATAATGGAATCAAAGATACATCACTTACCAAACTTCACTATATCAATGCTGAAGAGTATCCGGCGTATCTGCTCAAAACAAAACTGACAAAAAGCATTGAAGGGAGTTACTCTAGAGCCGATCGATACACTGATATTTATACTAATGTCTTTGAGACAATGTTCAGGAGCAGTTCAGGAACGCCTTATATCAAGCTTACTAACTACTTAAATGAATATGGTACATATCCGGGGGGAACGGCTTACAGTCTGTGTAGAATTAATGTTGAGATTAAAAGTCTTAGTCAAGATGGAAATTTCGATAAAGGTCTTGGCGGTATCGTGGGAGATATCAATTCAAACATTGATTATTGCTCCAGCGGTAACGGGACTCTAGGATTACTCCGAGGAGAACTCCTCACGTATTTTACTCCGTTTGATAATCATTATAGATATACAACATATCTCCTCAATACTGATACCATAAAAAAAATTCTAAAACCGGCGTTCTATACATTCAATTACGATGTTCGCTCGCTCAATAATGGTATTGATTGCTATTCCTTCAGAAACTCAAGAGCTCTTAAAGCTGATATTTCCTATCTCTGCTTTTACAAAGACACGACCTCACTCCTAAAGAATGATACAATTGCCGGCTATGCTCTGCCTGTAATCGGAACTCCTACCGGTACGATGCTCACGGTCGTTTCTCAGCCGCTCAAAGATACAAGCGGCACAACATTGCAGCTCCGCTGGTATGATAACGATGGACAATTCATAGAATCAAAATTCATCAAACGCAATCCGTATGAATTCATTCTCGATATCGTTCGTATGCCGAATAATAAATATCTCTTGTGCGGTTCGACAGGATACTTTGATTCGCTCCTACGGTACCACGACCGAGCATTACTTCTGATAATGGATGAAAACGGTACTGTTGAATACCGAAAAGATGTCCCGGCATGGAAAATCTTCAAGCGTATCACGCGTATGGATGATAATACGTACGCGCTTACAGGAACGCCATTTATTACCTATCCGGGTTTTCTGGCTGTCAAATCCGACGGCAAAATTGTCGGCGACTTCCGCGCCAATGTTACCGCCGGCTCCACGAATGCCTATCAATATTACAATGAAAGTGAATGCCCGACCTGCGTCAATACCACCTTCGGCAAAACCATGCGCACCGTCTTCTTCACCCGTAATGAGG